>JAGQQZ010000134.1 GCA_020425915.1 Planctomycetota bacterium
CCGCCGGCGACCGTCGTGTCGGCGGCGAACGTCGCTCCACCGTCCAGGCTGAACGACAGTTGCAGCTGCTCGTCGGCGTCGGTCAGTCCGTCCTCGAGCCAGGCGACCGCGAGGTTCTGTCCGGTCAGATCGACCGCGATCTCGACGGCGAGCTTGGCGTCGCCGACGCCGACACCGGAGGAGTCGAGCTGCACTTCGCCACCCGCCAAGGTCGCACCGCCATCCGAGCTGCGGCGATAGAACACGTCCGACGAGCCCGATCGCGTGTCGATCCACGCCATGTGAACGACGTCGGAGTCCGACGGGTCGACGGCGATCGCGATGCGCTCGACGTCGTCGGCCGGGTCGGTGCCCATCTGGTCGACGCGGACCGGCCCGCTCCAGTTCGAACCCGCGTCGTGCGAGGACAGCAGGAACGCCTGGACCTGCCCGCTCGGCGCGCTGTCGATGACCGAGAAGAACACGTAGAGGTCGTTCGCGTTCGCTGCGACGAAGCGCCACTCGCGGATCGATCCGGTGTCGACCGGGTACCCCTTGTCGAGTCGTAGTTCGCTGCCGAAGCTCGCGCCGCCGTCGGTCGACCGGTTGAAGTAGAGGTCGAACCGGCCGCTGGTCGGCGACCGATCGTCCTCCCAGACGACGTAGACGTTCTGGCCGAAGACCTTGCACGCGTCGTACTGGGTGAGCCGCGTGTCGCCGGCCACGCCGCCATCGACGCGGATCGGCGCGGACCATGCCGTGCCGCGGCCGTCCGACGTCACGACTTCGATCGCGTTGCGGCCGCCGTTGCTGTCGCAGAAGGCGATCGCGGTCAGGTCACCGTCGGTCGCGACGGACGGCAGCAGGCCGATTCCGTCGGTGTCGAGGTCCACGAGCTGGCTCGCGCGGGGGGCGATCTGGGCGATCGCGTTGGGGGAGGAGAGCGTCGCGAGGGCGACGCCGAGGAGAGGAAGTGCGTTCATGGAAGGTCTGAGCCGATGGGCTCGGGCGGCGGACGCTAGATAAACTGAGACTCAGTCGCAATAAGGTTCTCGAGTTTCTCTGAGCGGTCGGTGCAGGGGCTCAGCGCGGCTCGCCGGCCCGCTCGCCGGCCCGCTCGCGGGCCTGCCGCGTCAGGTCGCGGAGGTAGTCCGCGTCCGGCAGGTCCCGGGCGGCGGACTCGAGCAGCGGGATCGCCTCCGAGAATCGACCGAGTCCGAACAGGCAGTGACCCAGGTTCGCGCGGTCCTGCGCGTCGCCGTGGGCGGCCAACTCCTCGCAGTCTGCGAGGATCTCGGCGAAGCGTCCGAGTCGCAGGCGAGTGGCGACCAGGTTCGTCCGCGTCTGGCGATCGCCGGGACGGAGTTCGAGTGCTCGGGCGAACGCCCGTTCGGCGGCTTCGAGATCGCCGGCGGCGAAGTGATTCGCGGCGAGGTTCGCCCACGCGTCGAACTGACGCGGCCAGCGGCGCGTCGCCTCGAGGAACGCGGCACGTGCTTCGTCGGCGCGACCGAGCGCGTTCAGCATGACGCCGAGCGTGTAGTGTCCCAACGGGTGGTCCGGATCCCAACGCAACGCCTGCTGCACGAGTTCGACGCCGCGCTCGGGGTCGGACGAGAACGCGGTGATCCCGAGGTTGAACGTCATCGGTGCATTGCGCTCCGTGACGTCGATCGCACGTCGGTAGAGCGACCCACTGTCGCGCCAGGAATCGATCTGCGCGAACGTGACGCTGGCCCAAGCCAGCGTCGTCAGCGTGACTCCCACGTCGATCCAACTTCGTGCGCGTGGGTGCTGGGTTCGGCGAGTCGCCAGTGCGAACGCGACGCCGACGAACAGGCCGATGTGCGGCAAGTACATGTAGCGGTCGGCCATCGCCTGACGGCCGACCTGGACGATGCCGATCACGGGCAGGATCGAGACGAGGAACCACGTTGCGCCGAACGCCAGTGACGGCGCGTTGCGGCGAGCGCGCCATGCCCAGTACGCGAGCGCCATGATCACCGCGACGGAACCGCACCACTTCCACGCCGGGATGCTCTCCGGATACGGATGGAACACGCAGAGTCCCGCCGGCCAGATCGTTTGCAGCAGATACCCGACCGTCGCGACGGACGCGTTCGCGAGGCGCATGCCGAGGCCGAAGCTCGCGAGGTCGCCGACGGCGCCCTGACTCGATTGCGCGACGAGCGTCATGACACCGGTCGCGGCCGCGAGGCCGAACAGCGGCAACTTCTCGACGACGAGCCGGCGCCCTCCGAACTCGGTCAGGCGGGCGAGTGGCCAGACGTCGAGCGCGAGGAGCAGGATGGGCACGCTGACCAGCATCGGCTTCGCCATGAGCCCGAGCGCCAGGTAGGTCGCGACGAGTGCCATGCGGCGACGAGATCCGTGCTGCGCGTATCGGGTGTAGGCGATGCAGGTGAGGAGCAAGAACGTCGTGCTGACGAGGTCCTTCCGCTGCGCGGCCCAGGCGACGTTCTCGACGTGCTGCGGGTGCAGCGCGAACCAGAACGCGCAGACGGTCGCCGGCCAGCACCGGCCGGTCGTGCGACGGAGCCAGACGAACACGAGTCCCGCGTTCAGGGCGTGATAGGCCACGCTCGACAGGTGGTGCGCGCCCGGATCGGACCCGAACAGTTGGCAGTCCAGCATGATCGACAGCCAGGTGATCGGGTGCCAGTTCGCGGCCGTGAAGGTCGTGAACGCCCAGGCGATTCCGTCGAGCGTGATCCCGCGCTGAACGATCGGGTTCTCGTAGACGTAGACGTTGCTGTCGAAGTTGACGAACGCATGGCCGCCGACGCGCGCGTAGACGGCGAACGTGACGGTCGCGATCGCGATCAGCACCGGCGCGCTCCGCATCGAACCGCTCATCGTGCGACGCGGCACCGGCTCGGGAACGGACGTGCAGCCGTCGACCGTCGCCGGACGGTCGCACTCGCGCCAGGTAGTTCGTTCGCGCGCGTCGCCACGCGCTTGGCGTAACCGATCGGAGCCCGGCGAGCACGCCGTGTGTTCCCGGCTTCGAGAACCTTCACGGTTCCACCCGGTCGGGAACCGTCCGATCCTCGTCCTCAGTCGTATCCGGTCAGCTCGACGTAGCCGACACCGACTCGCCGACCGCTCCGATCGAGCACGTCGACCGCACCTTCCCAGTAGCGCACGACGAAGTCGTGTTCCTGGTCGGCCAGCACCGGACGGACCCTCAGATCGAGATCGGCACCTGGTACGCGTAGCCGCCACTGGCTCGGGTACACCGGTCCGCGCGGACTGGGCCAAGTCGCCTCGACCTCGAGCTGGACGTCGTCGACGCCGAGCGTCCTGTGCGTGCCGTCGGCGGCGACCAGCGTGCCGGCGCTCGCCGGGTCGGGGCGTCCGTCCTTCGATCGCAACCGGTAGAACATCACGTCGCGGCCGTCGTCGAGTTGCAGGGCGAACCAGTCCCAGCCGCGTTGATCCGGTCCGAGTGCGCTCGTGCTCCACTCCCGGTCGAGCCACGAACTGCCGGTGACCGCGAAGCCGGTTTCGCCGATCCGAACCGTGCCGGACGATTCGATCCGCGTGAACGAGTAGTAGTAGGACGCGTTGCCGGGCTGGGAGCTCTTCCGACTGAGTCCCTCCTCACCTTGGAGCACGAGCGGTCGCGTGCTCCGGAGTTCGAGGTCGATCGCGAACCCGTCTGCGCGCGCGCGGACCGCCAGCGGGAAGAAGCCCTCGCCGAGCGACGTGAACTCCCAGTCCTCGAGCCAGACCCGGAACGGATCCGGTCGCGCGCCGGCCAGACCCAGTGCTCCGCGCGAGAAGCGCTCCTCGTCGTGCATCCGACCGTCCGCGACGTCGGTCAGGCCGAAGTGCGCGAACCACACGTCGCGCGTCGCCCATGCCGACTCGCGCGCCGGGATCTCCGCACGGAGCGCGTTGCGGAAGATCGTCAGCTGATACCCGAACCGGCGCCGATCGGCGGTCTCCAGGTTCCCCGTGACGTACCACCACTCGGTCCGGAATGCGGGATGCGGTCCGTGGTCGACGGGGAACGAGAACTCCCTGGGTTCGGTCGCACGCTCGAACCCCGCATCGTCCGCGGCGCTCAAGGCCTCGCGCGGAGCGAGTCGCAGTCGGTCGCCCGCCGAGTCCCGCGGGTGCTCCTGGCAGCCGATCGACATCGTCGCGAGCAGCAGCACGAGTGTCCGTGATCCGTTCATCTCAACTCTCCCGCAACGCCGCCGTGATCGACTCTCGGGCGAAGCGCAGCGCCGTCGGCAACCCGGCGAGCAGCGCGGCGACGACCGCGAGCGCGAGCGCCTCGCCGATGACGCTCGCCGGCACTTCGAAGCTCGCGAGCGTCCAACCGAACGAGCGTCGGTTGATGACGTGCACGAGGATCCACCCGATCGCGGTGCCGATCGGAATCGCCCAGGCGGCGGCCGCGAGCGCGAGCAGCGCGGTCTGGCCCGTGATCCAGAGCATGACCTGGCGAGTCGTCGCACCGAGCGCGCGGAGCACGCCGACTTCCCGTCGGCGCTCGAGCTGCAGGGACATCAGGGCGCTCAAGGTGCCGAGGAACGCGACGAGCACGCAGAGGAACCGCAGTGCCGCCGTGACGCGAAACGTCCGGTCGAACACTTCGAGCGATGCCTCACGCAGCCCGCGACTCGAACGCGCGCCGAGTTCCTGCACGCCTGCGCCGGCGCGCTCGACCCGACTCGCGAGCGCCTCCGGATCCGTGCCCGGGGTCGCGAACAGCGCGAACGCCGAGATCCCTGCGTCGGGGAATCGAAACTGCTGGATCCGGGGCGGGACGACGAGATAGCCGACCTCGGAACCGTAGTCGAAGATCACGCCGCCGACCTCGACTTCGAACCAGCCGTCCGCGCCGCGCAGCGAGAGCTTCGAACCGGGACTCAGTCCGATCCGGTTGGCCAGCGGTTCGGACGCGAGCACCGAGCGACCGGCGACGAGCTCGGCCGCGACCTCGGTGCGGGTCCGGAAGATCGGCCGGAACGAGTCCAAGACGTGCTCGATCCGATCGACCGCGACGCAGCGCACTCGGCCGACGAGCTCGTCGCCCCGCTTCGCGTCGGTCTCGAATCGACGGTATGCAGAACTCGTCGCGACGCCGTCGAGGTGTTCGACGCGCTCGGCGACAGCAGGGTCCATGCGCACGTCGAACCGTTCGGAGACGCCGGATGGCGGCGAGACATAGACGTCGGCGACGAGGGTCGTCCGCAACCACTGGTCGACGGTGTCGCGGAAGCTCGCGATCATCGAGCCGAGGCCGACCGTCGTCGCGACGGCGAGCATCAGCGCCGCGGCCGCGACCGAAGTGCGGCCGAGGCTGGCGGTCACGCCGCGCGCGACGTGCGCCCCGATCGAACCGAAGGTCGCGGACAGCGGCGGGCGAGCCACGACGGCGACCACCCGGCACACGAGCGGAGTCGCGGACGCCGCGCCGAGCAGGCCGACGAACAAGCCGACGTACGCCATGACGATCCCTTGCGAGAAGTACAGCGTGCACGCCCCGACGCCGAGCGCGGCCGCGGCGAACCACGAGATTCGCGACCGGGACGATCGACTCGTGACCGGTGCGTCGACGAGCACCTCGCGCGGGTGGACCCGTGTCGCATCCCATGCCGGCGCCAATGCGGCCAGCACACAGACCGCGGGCGCGACCGACAGAACGGTAACGACGTCGAGCGGCTCGATCGCGACCGACGTCACCGAGACCGAGAAGTAGTGGTCCGCGATCGTCCGCGTGACGAGGTCGAGCAAGCCGTGGGCGAGCACCGCGCCGAGTCCGATGCCGAACAAGGTCCCGATCGTCCCCAGCACCAGCGCCTCGGCCGTCACGAGTCGGAACAGTCCGCCGCGGGTGACCCCGAGGGCACGCAAGATGCCGAACGCTCGTCGACGGCGCACGACCGTGAACGAGACGGTGTTGAAGATCAGGAACGCCCCGACCAACAGCGTCAGCAGGCTGAGTGCTTGGAGATTGAGGCGGAATGCCTCCGTCAATTCGGCCAGTCGTCCGCGACTCTCGTCGGACGAACGCATTCCGACGTCGGTCGGCAGCCGCGCGGCGAGTCGCGTGCGGGCCGCTTCGTCCGCGAGTCGCACGTCGATCCGGTCGAGGCGGCCGAGCTTGCCGAGGACCTCCTGAGCCGTCGCGATGTCGACGACGAGCACGCGGCTGAGTCCGCGGGCGGTGACAGGATCGTCCGTCCGCACCACGCTCACGAGTTCCAGTTCGTGGACCCGGCCGCGCGCCTCGAGCTCGATGCGATGCCCGATCGACCAGCCCAGTTCGGTCGCCGACCGCGCGCTCATCACGAACGCGTCCGGTCGGGTCAGGAACCCCGTGAGGTCGAACGGTTCGTCCTGTGGGGCGGCATCGAACGCCAGGTACGGGCGTAGCGGAGCCTCCGCGAACGGGTCGATGCCGATCAGCGCGAACGACGTCTCCGTGCCGTCGGGGAGTTGCACGTCGACGTTGCCTTCGACGATCGGCGCGGCGGCCCGCACTCCGTCCGCGCGCCGCAGTCGCGCGAACAGGCGCTCGTCGACGCCGGCGGGTCCGCCGACGATCTCGTCGGTGGCGAGTCCGCGAACGCTGTCGACGGCGAGTTCGAACGCACGCTTCGCGCTCGTCGTCGTGAGGTCGACGGCGAGCACGACGGCGACACCCAGCGCGATGCCGAGGATCGACAGCAGGGTCTGTCCCGGATGTCGGCGATACGTGCGCCGACTCATGCGCGCGAGCACGTTCATCGACGCGTCGTAGGATCGACCTCGACCAGCTTGCCGTGGTCGATGCGGAGCACGCGGCCGCATCGCGTCGCGGCTTCGTGGCTGTGGGTCGCGATGACGACCGTGCTGCCGGATTCCTCGGCCAGGTCGACGAGCATCGCGAGGACGTCTCGCGCAGCGTCCTCGTCGAGGTTGCCGGTCGGTTCGTCTGCGAGCAGCAGGGGTGGACGGCCGACGATCGCGCGCACGATCCCGACCCGTTGCTGCTCGCCACCGGACAGCGCGGTAGGGAACGAGCGGGCGCGGTCCACGAGTCCGATCCGGTCCAGCAGGAGTTCGGCTCGTTCACGTTCCTGGGGTCGCGCTCGTCCCCCGAGTTCGCGCGGCAGGAGGACGTTCTCGAGCACGGTCAGCGTCGGCAACAGGTGGAACGACTGGAACACGAACCCGATGTGGTTCCGCCGGAACACGGTGCGCGCGTCGTCGCCGAGGTCGGCCAGGTCCGTTCCGGCGATGACGACGCGGCCACGATCGGGAGCGTCGAGGCCGCCGAGCAGGTTGAGCAGCGTCGACTTGCC
>JAGQQZ010000135.1 GCA_020425915.1 Planctomycetota bacterium
CGTGGTCGGGCATCGGCGTGATCTTAGCGGTCGGGGGGACGTCTCGGCATGCGGTTCGGTGTGTCGTAAGCTGCGAAATCCCAGGTCGTTGTGCGAGTGGGTCGCGCTTTGGGCGCGGACCGGATTTTTCCGTCGATCGGACCTCGTCGCGACAATGCCCGAGGTCACGATTCCATGGTCTCCGATCCGCAGACGAAGCTCGACACCGGCCAAGGGCCGGCGGACCTCCAGTTGGTCCGCCGTGCGCTGCGCGGTGATTCGTCCGCGGTCGACGAGTTGCTCGTGCGGCTCTCGTGCGTCGTCCGGTTCGTGTTCCGGCTCAACCGCATGCTCGGCCATCGTCTGCCGACCGAAGCGCTCGAAGACGTCGTGCAGCAGGTCTACCTCGCGGTGTGGCCGCGGCTCGATGCCTACGCTGGGACCGCGTCGATCGAGAGCTGGGTGTTCGGGTTCGCACGGAACTGTCTGCGCGCGGAATCGCGTCGACGGATCCATCGGCTCCGCGCGGTCCGTCCGGTCGGCGACCAGGTCGAACGCGAGGCCGACGCGCACTCCGCCGACGAGACCGAACCAGATGACGAGCTGCGGCGCATCGAGGGCCTCGAAGCCCTGCGCGACGAGCTCGAACGACTCGCGCCGGTGGAGCGCGAGGTCGTCGAATTGAGGCACTTGGAAGGCCAGAGTTTCGAACGGATCGCCGCGCGGCTCGAGCTGCCGGCGAGCACGGTCAAGGATCGTTGTTACCGCGCCCTGTCGAAGATGCGGGGCCGCTTGAGGAGGCGAGATGTCCGCGCCTGAGAGAACCGAGATCGCGTCGCTGCTGTCGGCGCACACCAACTGCACCCTGACCGACGTCGAGCTGGAGCGGCTGCGTTCGTACGCCGCGGACGATCCCGAGCTGGCTCGGGAGGTCGACGAGATCGAGCAACTGCATCGCGCGTTCGCCGACGAGCGCGAACTCATGGACCGCGCCGCCGCACCCGTCGATCCGGCGGAAGAAATCGCCGACGAGTTCCAGCGGCTGCAACAGGCGGCGGCGCGTGCTTCCGACGCGTTGCGTTCCAAGCTCGAGCACGGCGAGCCGCGCGTTCGCGCGTTCGCCGTGGGGAGATCTCGGCGCGCGTCGTGGTGGTTGGTCGTCGCCGCGGCGATGCTGATCGCCGGGATCTGGTTCGCATTCCGGGGCGACGGTCGACCGGTGCTCGACCCGCAGACGCCGAACGACCGCACGCTCGGTGGCGCGCCGGCCGCGATCGTCCTGACCGCCGAGCTGCACGCGAACCAGCGGAGCTTCGCATGGCTGGCGGATCCGCGCGCGCGGACCTACGACGTCGTGCTCGAAGCGAAGACCGGTGAGATCCTGCTCGCGCGCAGCGACGAGTTCGCGACCGAGACGTCCTGGGAACTGAGTCCCGACGAGTTCGCGCGCGTGTCCGCGCACGGCGGCCAGATCATCCTGCGGATCGAGGGCAAGGACGGCGGCGGCCACACCGTCGCGTCGTCCGGCGATCGTCCGGTGACGATCAGGTGACGGGTCGGAGCCGATGCGGTCTGATGACCGTGTGCGCGGACTTCGCCCGATCCTGATCGTCTTGTTGCTACCCGGCGCGCTCGCCGCGCAGGGTGCCGACGGCGACACCGACGCGGTTCGCGCATTCCAGGACCACTTCGTCCGCGCCCGGCGCCTCGCGCACGCGCGAGAGCCGGACTACGACGAGGCTCGGGCCGAGCTGGACGCAGCTGATGGACTCGTCGCGGCGCTGCCGACCGAGTTGCAGGACGTTTCGCGTCTCGGGATCGAGGTCAGCGGCGCCGAGCTACTCGTGTTCGAACGACGGGACGGCGAGGCGACGACGAAGCTGGTCGCGGCACGCCAGCGGGCCCTGGACGACGACGCTTGGCGCGGGCCCTATCGTGAGCTCGCCGACGTTCTGCTGTGGAACATCGCTCCCGCTGAGTTCGACGCGATCTGGAACGACGAGAAGGACTTCCTGCGCGAGCGCGAAGCCGCGCACACCAAGCCGGAGGCACGCGACGCCCTCGAGATCGTCCGCCTGAGTCGCGAGTTGGACCTCCGGCCCGGCGTCGACACGCGGGACGCGGAGCGCGAACTCGTCGAGCTGGCGGAACGAATGTCGCCGGGTGATTGGCGCGACAAGGCCTACGGCGTGCTCACCTGGTACTTCCTGCTGCGCCGTGATCTGCGACGCGCGAGCGCGTGGGCCGACCGACTGCCGGCCGACGTCGGTCGCC
>JAGQQZ010000136.1 GCA_020425915.1 Planctomycetota bacterium
CGCCCGATCGCGGACTCGCGCTGTAGTTCGATCCATTCGGCGCGCCGCGCCGCGGGGATCCTCGCGACGTCCCGAGGCCCGCGTTCGACCGATCGTTCGTAGACCGTGCGGAGCGCCGCGGCGTGGCGGTCGGTCGTCGGTGGGAGCTCGGGGATCTGCGCGGACAGCGCCGCGTGGCGGCGCGCATCGGCCAATACCGAGGCCATCGCGTCCCGCAGCGCGCGCTCGTCCTTCGGCGGGACGCGGATCGCGGCTTCGCCCGCGCGCCGCGCGAGCGCGCCGTTCTCGGTCGTGATGCACGGGATGCCGAGTTCGAAGCACTCGTCGAGCACGAATCCCCAGGTCTCGAAGCAGAGCATCGGGAAGATGCCCATGTGGATGCCGGCCGACGCCAGCTGCGAGTACTCGTAGCGACCGTGGAAGACCACCGGCAGGCCGTCGGCCGTCGCGTGCAGGTCGGCCTCGAGTTCGTGCGTGTCGATGCCACCGAACAGGTGCAGTTCGGCCGGGCGCGGCAGACCTCGACGGCAGAGGTCGGCGAACGCGCGCACCATGAACTGCGCTCCCTTGCGGTAGGTCAGCACACCCCAGTACGCGAACCGGAACGGCTCGTCGCCGGTCGGTGAGGACGGCACGACGTCCAGGTCGGCGAATCGCCGGCCGTATGGCAGCGGGAGCGTCTCGAATCGATCCGGCTCGATGTCGGTCGTCTCCGCGAGCAGATCGCTCGTCGCGGGGTCCGACACGAGCACCGCCGCGGCGCGCTCCAGCTCGTTCCGATACTGGTCGCGGAACAGCTCGATGCCGAACGCGAGTTCGGTGTCGGTTTCGTGGCCGAACTTCGGCACGCAATCGAGGCAGCTCTCGACGGACAGCCGCCGGTAGCAGGCCTCCCCGTCACGTCGCACGCGGAACGCCCGGGGACACGACGTGTACACGTCGTGCGCGGTCACGACCGCCGGGATCCCCAGTCGGGCCGCGATCTCGACGAGGTTGCTCGTCATCCGGATCCACTGGTGCACGTGCACGACGTCCGGCGCCAGCTCGCGCAGGAACGCCTCGATCTCGCGGTCGGCCGCCGCGTGGTACGACCTCGCCCAGAGATCGAAGTAGAGGTCGCTGCGATACAGCCGATGCACGGTCTCGCCGGCGATCTCCTGCGGTTCGATGACGGTCGCGGGTCGGAGGTCGTGACTCCCGGCCAGCAGGTGGATCTCGTCACCGACGCGACGCTGCTCGGCGATCAGTTCCTGCAGGTACGACTCGACGCCGCCGCTCATCTCCGGCAGGCAGCCGTGGCTGATGTGCAGGATCCTCACAGCTCGAGCACTTCGGTCTGCGCACGTTCGAAGTCGGCGTGGGTGCCGACGTCGTTCCAGTACTCGACGATCGGGAACGCGCGCACGCGCTCGGTCACGCGCGCCTGTGCGTTCAGGAAGTCGACCATCGCGAGGGGGCGGCGCGGCTCGACGAGGTCGAGCACCTCGGGCGAGAACGCGTAGACCCCGGCGTTGATGTCGTAGCGGTAGACCGGCTTCTCCTCGATCTCGAGGATCCGGGCGTCGTCGCCGTGGACGACGCCGTACGGCAGCGGCGCGGCGAAGCGATACGTCGCGATCGTCGCGAGGTTCTGTTCGAGTTGGTGCCAGCGCGTGAACGCGGTCAGGTTGAGCGTCGTCAGGATGTCGCCGTTGATGATCAGGAACGGCTCGTCGACGTCCTCGAGCAGGACGAGGCCCGCGCCGGTGTCGAGCGGTTCGTCCTCTTCGAGGTAGTCCACGGTCATGCCCCAGTCCGAGCCGTCCCCGACGGCGTCCCGAACCCGGTCGGCCAGGTAGTGGACCGACAGGAACAGTCGGTCGAACCCGTGGTGCTGCAGGTGGTCGAGGATTCGATAGAGCAGCACGCGGCCGCCGACCTCGAGCAGCGGTTTCGGGGTGTCGTCGGTCAGCGGCCGGAGCCGGGAACCGAAGCCGCCCGCCATGACGACGGCGGTGCGGACCGGCGTGGCCGTGCGTTCTACGCGGGTCAGGCTCGCGCCGTCGGCGACGATGGCGCCGGTGTGTCCGGGCGCGGCCGCCAGCCAGGTCGTGGCCGAATCGATCGAATCGTGGAGCAACTCGTCGTCGGCGAGATCGCCGACCGCGTGGGCGAGTCCGAGGTGGGCCGATCGGCGCAGATCGATCGTCCGCACCGCAGCTGGTCCACTCGGCGTGCGGATCGGCAGCACCTGCGCATCGGTGGCCTGGAGCACCGCGCGGATCGCCTCGACGGGGCGCGCGGCGTCGAGCGCGTCATCGGGCTTGCAGGGTTTGGATACGAACGGGTTCACGGCAAGTGCGAAGGGCGTGCTGTCGCACACCCTTCGCATCGACATTACGCCACGCTCGGATTACCGCTCCAGCAGCTCGCGGACGATTTTGGTCGCGGCCTCGCCGTCGTGCCCGCGATACCGGATCTTCATCTCGCGGTCGAGGACGACGATCGTCGGCCAGCCCTGCACGGCCCAGGTGCCGGAGATCGACTGCTTCGCGTCCTTCGGCTGGTTCTGGAAACTGCGCCACGTCAGATCGTTCTCCTCGACGGCCTTCTTGGCGTCCTCGAGGTCGTCGCTGTTGACGCCGATGATGACGAACGGTTCTTCCTTCAGTTCTTCCACGAGCGACCGCTCGTGCGGGTACATGGCCCGGCAGGGGCCTCACCAATCGCCCCAGAAGTCGAGGAAGATGACCTTGCCCTTGTAGTCGCTGAGCTTGAACGCGACGCCGTCCAGGTCGATGCCCTCGATGTCGGGGGCGACGTTGCCGATGCCGAACTTCTCGCGGGTGTCGATCGCGCCGCGGATCGAGTTGCGCAGGTACTTGTCGGTGACCTTCTCGAGGCGGGCGAGCAGGACTTCCTTCGCCTTCGCGAACTCGGCCGAGTCGATCGGTGCCTTCTCGATCGTGTCCGCGTACTCGTGGAACGCGAGCCAGCCGAGCACGTCGGGATCGTCGTTGGCCTCCTTGACCTTCGCGACGAACGCCTTGATGCGGTCCTCGCCGACGAAGCGCGCGAGGTAGTCGAGCATCGGCACGATTCCGGCGACCTCGGGTGTGTCGGCGTGCTTGGACGACAGCGTGTCGAACGCCGCGTGCACGGCGGCGTCGTCGAACCCGACCCCGTTGCGGACGATCCAGACGAGGAATCGCGGCGCGTGCTCGGTATCGGCGAACTCAGCAGCCGCCTTCGCGAACTTGGCGATCATCGGCTCGAGCGGCGGACGCATCGACATCGCCGGGATCGCTTCGCCGGCCTCGGCCGCGGCCTTCGCCTGTTCGGCGCGCGCGGTCATCTCGCGCCGCCACGCGGCGACGATCGAATCGACCTCCTTCTCGAGGTCTTCGAAGCGCGCGAGGGCTTGCTCGGCGAGCGTGGGTTGGGTGGATGGTGCGTCCTGCTGCGCTCGGGCGAGGCCTGCGAGCAGGAGCACACCGAGGATGGATAGTGCTCTTGGCATGGTTGGACTCCGGGGGGATGATCGTAGCTCGGTGTGGCGTGGGGATGCAGCCTCGCTCGGGCTCGCAACGACAGGAGGCGCCCTCCG
>JAGQQZ010000008.1 GCA_020425915.1 Planctomycetota bacterium
CACGCCGGAACGGACTGTCCGGGTCGCGCCATCCGGGCGCGCCGCGCAGTGCGATCACGACGCAGCCGTCGACGACTCGCTCGGCGTAGTCGTCCAGGCCGAGCCGCGGGACCACCAGGCCGTGGCCGACGAACGCGACGGATCCGCGGGCCCTGCCCGCGCCGCTGAAGCGGAACGGCACCGCATCGAGCCCCAGCCGGGCCACTCCGCTCGGTCCGACGACCCGGGTCGCGGAACTCGACCGGCGCGGCAACGGATTCGGCACCCGGATCGGATGCTCGTAGTCACCGGCCAGGGGCTCCAGCCCGATCCGCTCGAACGCGGCGGCGAGGAACTGGCGGGTCCGACGTCCGCCGTCACTGCCCGCCGCTCGACCACCGAACTCCGGCGATGCGAGCGTTCGGACGGTCTGCATCATCGACGATGCCGCTCGCGACGACGCCGCGGAAGGTTCGGTCCCACGGCAGGCGGCGAGCACGCCGAAGAGCGCCAGCCAGCCAACCGCCTGGGCCGACCGCACGGCGTGATCAGTCCTTCGACGGCGTCTCGGCAGCGACGATTTCGTCGAGCGTGACGTCGAACACCAGCGTCGAGTTGGCGGGGATCTTGGGCCGCGGCGTCGCGCCGTAGGCGAGGTCGGGTGGGATGGTCAGACGCCGCTTCTCGCCCTTCTTCATGCCGATCAGGCCGAGGTTCCATCCCTTGATCACGCGGGCGTTGCCGACGTTCTGCACCGCGAACGGCTCCGCCCTGCCGACGTTGCCGTCGAACTGCGTGCCGTCGAGCAAGAAGCCGACGTAGTGGACCTTCGCGGTCTGCCCCTTCTCGAGCGCATCACCCTCGCCCTCGACGAGCGTCTTGATCCGGAGATTCGGATGATCGGCGGCGGTCTCTTCCTTCGGCTCCGGACCTGCTGGCTGATCAGAAACGGCCGCCGCGTCCGCGGTCGGAGCGCCACCGGCCGGCGGAATCCGCTCCGTCACGTCGTCCAGGGTCGGCTCGACCTCGTCGCTCGCATCGGAATCCACGGGCATGCTGTCACCGATCGACTCCGGACCTTCCGACGGCGCATCGACCTTGCCAACGTCCGGTTCCCCGCCACATGCGGCCACCAGCAGCATCGCCGGCGCCCACATCCATCGCTTGAGTGCATCGATCATGTCTGGGCGGTAGGATGCCGGCTGGCCGACCGGTAGAGAAGCCCGCACCGCGGATTCTCCGGCAAAGGACCGTCCATGATCGTCGCCATCGGAACCGATCTCGTCGCGATCCCTCGGATCGAACGACTGATGTCCACGCGTGGCGAGCGGTTCGCGGAACGCGTGTTCACACCCACCGAGAAGGCCTACTGCGAGTCCAAACCGAAGCCGGCGGAGTCCTTCGCGGCGCGGTTCGCGGCCAAGGAGGCCGTGCTCAAGTGTCTCGGCACTGGCTGGGCCGAAGGGCTCGGCTTCCAGGACGTCGAGGTGACTCGCGACGATCGCGGAGCGGTCCACGCCTCGCTCCACGGCCCCGCGGCACGGCGCGCACGCGAACTCGGGATCGGGCGGATCCTGCTCTCGATCAGCCACGCCGACGACCACGCGATCGCGTTCGCGGTGGCCACGGGCTGACGGGATTCTCGAATCGAGACGAATCCGCGCCGGAATCCGACACGGGTCCAGGGCGAAACGCCCCGATGTCGAGACCTTCGACGGCTGAATCGAGGTTTCGCCATCGCACGCTCTTTCACGATCCTGTTCCTAACGCTCGCCCTGGGCGCCTGCTCGACGTTCGCACGACCCGAGTTCGTCGTCGATCGACGGCTCGAATTGCGCGGCGAGATCGACGTGTTCGCTTGGGTCGCCGCCGACACGTTGCGGCGCGCGTATCCGAGCGCGGACCCGGTGCCCGACCATCGGGGAGCACCCTTGGTCGCCGATGGCAACGAATACTGGATCCGGTACGCCGGCTCCGAGCTCGTTCGCGTCGCGACGAACGGCAGGCTGATGCCACCCGAACTCGATCGCGCGGCCGGCTCGACCCTGGCCTCGCCACGATTCATCCCATCGCCAGATGCCTCGCGAGCGGAGGGGCGGACCCGCGCGGAACTCGAGTTCTCCTCGCTCGGCGACGACCTCGTCGCGGTCGAGATCTCGATCGCGGGTGGAGAGTTCGAGCGAGGCATCTACGACCACCTGCTCGCCGCACTCCGGCTCGCGGACCGCGGTCGGGCATTGCCCGAACGTGCGTGCTGCGCGGATCATGCGAGGCTTCTCGCGCCCAGACGGCTGAGTCGAAGCCGCGAACTCGAACGATCCGGCGAGCTCGATGCGGCACGCGAGCAGCTCGTCCAGGCCCGCGCCGAGCTGCCGGGATCGACTGCGATCCGGACCGCCCTGAACGCGCTCGATGCGCGACGCGGTGACGGCGCACCGACGACGCTCGAGGAGGAGCTGCGGCAAGCCCGAGCGAGACTTCTCGACGGGGACGTCGAAGGAGCTCGAACGTGGGCGCTGCTCGCTCGCCGCCACGGCGACCGGGCCGCGAACCGCGCGCGGATCCACGCTCGGATCGCGCGCGCAGCCGGCGACCGTCGCGTCGCCTTCGCCCTCGACCTGATGCGGCTCGCGCAGGGCGAGGGCGACCCACGACTCGCGCTCGAACTGGCGGAGGACGCTTCGGAACTCGGCCAGCCGTCGATCGGGCTGCGGATCCTCGCGCGGGAATGGAGATCGTTCGACGGGCCGACGCGCTCTGCCGCACGGACCGTGTTCGACCGACTCGCCGCCGACGCCGGAACCGAACTCACCTGCCGGATCGTCGCCACCGAGCACGCCGACGGCCTGGTCGACGATCTCCTCGCGCGCTGGACCGATGCGCCCGAGCACGACGTGAACGGAATCGCGTTGCTCGCCCGCACGCCGTCGTTGCGCGAAGCCGCGCGAGAACGAGAACGCGGTGAGCCGGGCGACCTCCGGTTCGTGCCGACGATGCCGTACTACGACGGCGCTCCCGGCGTCGCCGCCCCACCGCGCTGAACGAGGCCCGTCAGCGACCCGGGCTCGACAGCCGGACCGAGTAGATCGAGACCGACTGCAGCGACACGAGCACCAAGGACTCGGGTCGGTTGACGCCCAAGCTGACCTTCCCCTCGCACAGTTCGACGTCGTCGAACGCCACGGCGAAACGGGTTCTTCCGACCCCTGCGAGCTCGAGCGACACGGTGTGACGAGCCCCTGCGACGGCCCACGCGCGGGAACTGACGGCTGCGGCGAGCAGCGGGTTCAAGGCGCGCCGGAGGTCGACCGGATTGCGCATCGCCGCCGAGTCGATGACCGACGCGGTCACGAGACCGTTCGGCAGAACGACGACGACGCAGGCTGCGCCGGTCAGACCGATCAGGACGACACTCGGTTCCGAGCCGCGATCGGGCAACGAGAGTGCGATATCCGCGCGCACGCCACGCGAAGAATCGACCACCGCATCCAGCTCCAGGCGCTCCTCCCACGCCTGCCCCAGCGACAGCTCCTCCTGCACGGCGAGCGTCAGCGAGTCCCCGCGCACGGTCCATGCCGCGTGCTTGTCGATCGCGGACAGCGCGCGGCTGGAGTACTCCGCGCGTTCGGCCCCATCGTCCGCGAGTTCGATCTGCGCCCACTCAGGCGCGCGTCGCCGCAACACATCGAGCCGTGCGACGCGCACGGATTCGCGCTCGATCCAGTGTGCCACGTCGTCGCGAACGCCGCGATCGGCCTCGTCGAGCACGTGCTGCGAGTCGACCACGCCGAGCCAATACTCCGCCTTCCGGAGGTCTCCCGCATCGCGCGCGCGCACGAGCTCGGCCAGCACACCGGTCGTCGCGGGAGCCGTGTCCTGCAAGCTCGGGACTTCGCATTCGGCGAGGATCCGCACGACGTCGGTCGCGAAGAAGTCCTGCCAATCCGGGTCCGCCGCGACGAGCTGGTTGCCGCTTCCTGCGTCGGCCGCGACCACGAACCAGAGCGCGAGCCCGGCCGCGAGCTGGGGGTCCCCCGCGACGTCACGTTCGATCCCGCCGCGGACCGAGTCGAGCAGCGAGGCCGCGACGATCGCGAACGCCAACGGTCGCTCGCCACGCGAGTCGAACAGCCCGATGTGACCGTCCGACGTTCGCACGACGAGCACCTTCCCGCCCCGCACGGGCACCGAGCGCCGCGGCGCGCTGGCGATCAGACGCTCGAGCACGAGGTCGCGAACTCGCGCCGCCGCGCGCAACAGGGCGAGGTGACGCTCCACGCGAGCTCGGTCCAAGTCCGAATCGGACTTCCGCCCGACGACCGCGATCGCCTGCTCGACGCTCCCGCTGACCAGGACGCGATATCCGAACTGCAGGTAGTCGGAGAGTTCCCGTCTCGCGTGCGCCTGCTCCTCGGACCAGAGATCCCTCGCGAGCGCGGCCAGCTCGCGATGGGCCTCGGGCCAGGGATTCGCCGAACGCGAGAACGAATCGGGATCCGGATACTGACCGGGCAGGTGACGCTCGCGGAACTCGTCGAGTCTCGCGCGGAGAACCCCCGCGACGCCGCCGCCCGCGAGCACCTCACGGATCGCGGAGATCTCCCGACGCACGTCGTCCCGCAGTGCCTCCGCGACGTCACGCTCCTCTTGCTTGATCGCGCGGCTCCAGCGTTGGTCGAACTCTCGCGACAGTTCGTCGACGGAACGGCGGAGTTCCCCGTCGAGCTGGCCGTGCTGTGGTCTTCCGCCCTCACCGTGGAACCCGGTCGACGCGTCGCGGAGCAGTTCTCGCGCCGATTCGAACTCTCCGGCGGCGAGGTGCTCCCCCAGGCGTCGACCCACGTCCTGTTCGAGATGCCGCTGGAACGCGGCGAAGTACTCCTCGTCACGGATCGTCATCCGACGCCGGAGTTCTGCCTCGATCGATCGCGCCGCGTCCTGCCAGACCTCGACGGCGTCGGTCGGCAGCTCGCCGCGGCGGAAGCCGACCGCGGCCGCCATCCCCTGCTCGAGTCGTGCCAGGTAGCCATCGGGATCCTGCCAGTGCGCGGCGTCGTTGACCCACGCGTCGATCGATGCGATCGCGAGCCCGGACTCGCCGTACGCGACGAGCGCGCCACGCAATTCGTCGAACGATGCGGACGCGACAGACCGCACGACCTCGCGTTCCCGCTCGGATCGCGCCTGCGACAGGAATCGCTCGCAGATCGCGATCCTCTCGCGCAACGAACTCGCGTTCTCGAGCACACCGCGCAGTTCGCGCACGACGCGATCGGTCGAGAGTTCGGGCGAACCACCTCGATCCGAGATCGCTTGGATCCCCCACCAGCCGAGCAGTCCGACGACCACGCCGACCGCGGCAGCGGCGACGAGGAATCGGCGGGGCCGTCGCTCCGATCGCGACCGACCGTAGG
>JAGQQZ010000137.1 GCA_020425915.1 Planctomycetota bacterium
TGAGGCTGCGCCGGAGCGCGCCTTCGGCCCTACAGGAATCGCCGGATTCGGTCGTCGAGCGCGCGCTGGTCGTCCGAGAAGCTCTGCAGCGCCGCTTCGGTGAGCATTCCGTCCCAGCTCGCGGTGCCGGCGTCGACGCGATCCTGCCAGGACGCGGCCTTCGGGATCTTCGACTCCGCCAGCACGCGCGCACGATCCGTGTCGCTGAGGGTCGGGAAGATCGCGCCCAGCGCGGCGGCGACGCGCGACCCGTCGTCGGACGCGATGTCGCTCAGTCCATCGACCGCGCGACGGAACTCGTCCGAGATGTCCCAGAACACTCCGATCTGCTCGGCGTTGGCCGAACTCACGAGCTGGACTTCGGGATCGTTCGAGGTTCGGTCGGCGACGTCCGCACCCAAGGAGTTGAACTCCTCCGCGGCCGCGGTCGGAATCGTCATCGTGTCCATGCCGAGCAGGTCGGCCACCTGCTGGCCGTTGCGGATCGAGGCGCCGATCTGCTTCGTGCCGTTGCCGAGTTCGCGCAGCATGCGTTGACTCGACAGCGTGGCCTTCTCGCCGACGTTGGCCCCGTCGCCGAGGTCGTTGTCCTTCACGAAGGCGTTGAGCCGTCCCATGAACACGTTGACCCAGGTCGGGTTCGCGAGCTTCGCGATCGCGTAGTTCTGCCGGGCGGAGAAGCCGAGCGTGAAGTTGATGCGCACCCCGTCGTCACCGAGTCGCTTGGCGGCGACGATGCCCGCAGGCGTCAGCGGGACCTTGACGATGAACCGCTCGGGCTCGATCGCGGCGAATCGCTTGCCGTACTCGTAGCTCGCGTCCGCGTCGTTCGCGAGGTCGGTGTGCAGCTCGACGCTGACGTCGGCGTCGAAGTGTTGGACGAGCTTCAGTCCATGGACCGCGTTGAGGATGAACGCGATCTCCAACACGACGCGGTGGTCGTCGATGTCCGGATCCGCCTCGCGCAGCATCTTCGCCGCTTCCGGCACGAGCGCGTCGTAGATGCCCTTCTGGACTTCCTTGTTCAGCAGCGTGTTGTTCGTCGTGAGCGCCGTGAACTCCTGGGTCCAGAGCCGGTCGGCCGCGTCGATGTCGCCGGTGTCGAGCCATGGGTCGGTGCCGGTCGCGACGACCCGCTTCCACAGATCCGACGAGGGAAACGCGGCGCGGACGTTCGGGCCCGGCTTGCTGTAGTCGCGGAGGACGAACTTGGCTACGGCGTCGGCGAACGCGCAGTCGTGGCGCGGCACCTTCTGGTCGATCTCGGTCATCAGTTCGGCTGCTTGTGGTAGTCCTGCAGGGAACGCGGCTCCAATTGCCGCGTGCTCATCCACTCGAGCGCCTGGATCGTAGCGGATGCGGCGGCCAGCGTCGTGATGCACGGGATCTTGAACGAGACCGCCGACGATCGAATCGTGCGGTCGTCCGTGCGCTCGCGGCGCCCCGACGGGGTGTTGATGATCAGTCGGACCTTGCGGCTCTTGATCAGGTCGAGCACGTTCGGTCGCCCTTCCTGCAGCTTGTGCACGACGGAGACCGGGATGCCGTTGTTCTCGAGGGCGCGGGCGGTCCCGCGCGTGGCGACGAGCTGGAAGCCGAGCGCGTGGAGGCGGCTGGCGTGGGGCAGGATGTAGCGCTTGTCCTCGTCGCGCACCGAGATGAACACCAGGCCTTCGCGCGGCAGGTCGTTGCCCGCACCGATCTGGGCCTTGGCGAATGCCGCACCGAAGTTGTGGTCGCCGCCCATGACCTCGCCGGTCGATCGCATCTCCGGCCCGAGCAGCGTGTCGACGCCGAGGAACTTGTTGAACGGGAACACGGGCGCCTTGACGCTGAAGTGTTCCGGAATGATCTGCTCGGTCAAACCGAGGGCGCCGAGCCGGCGTCCGAGCATGACGCTCGCGGCGAGTTTCGCGAGCGGCTTGCCGATCGCCTTGCTGACGAACGGCACGGTGCGGGACGCGCGTGGATTGGCTTCGATGACGTAGAGCTGGGAGCCCTGCACGGCGAACTGGACGTTCATCAGCCCGACCACGCCGAGCTCGCGCGCGAGACGGTGGGTCGCCTCGCTGATTTCCGCCGTGATCCCGTCGGGCAGGGTGTAGGGTGGCAGCGAGCAGCTCGAGTCGCCGGAGTGGATGCCGGCCTCCTCGATGTGCTCCATGATCCCGCCGACGACGACCGTTTCGCCGTCCGAGATCGTGTCGACGTCGACCTCGATCGCGCCCTCGATGAACTTGTCGACCAGGACCGGACGATCGGCGGTGACCTCCGCCGCGTTCTCGATCATGTATCGCTCGAGCCGATCGTTGTCGTAGACGATCTCCATCGCGCGTCCGCCGAGCACGAAGCTCGGCCGGACGACGACCGGATAGCCGATGCGCTCGGCGATCTTCTGGGCCTCTTCGATAGACTGCGCCATCCCGTTCGGTGGTTGGCGCAGGCCGATCTTCTCGATCACCCTGGCGAACAGGTCGCGGTCCTCGGCAGCTTCGATCGAATCGACGCTCGTGCCGACGAGCTTGGCGCCGTGGTCCTGCAATCCGCGCGCGAGGTTCAACGGGGTCTGGCCGCCGAACTGCACGATCGTGCCGATCGCTCCGATCCGCTCGATGACGTTCAGCACGTCCTCGTGGGTCAGCGGTTCGAAGAACAGCATGTCGGAGGTGTCGAAGTCGGTCGACACGGTCTCCGGGTTGCTGTTGATCATCACCGTCGAGTACCCGAGGTCCGACAGCGCGAACGCGGCGTGGACGCAGCAGTAGTCGAACTCGATGCCCTGGCCGATCCGGTTCGGGCCGCCGCCGAGCACGACGACGCGCTCGCGTCCTTCGGGATCGGTGCGCTCGACTTCGTCCTCCCCGTCCTCGTAGGTCGAGTAGTAGTACGGGGTGTACGACTCGAACTCGGCCGCGCACGTGTCGACGAGCTTGTAATTGGGCAGCACGCCCTGCGCGACGCGGTGAGCTCGCACGTCCCACTCGGTCGTGCCGGGAGGACACGCGGCCGCGATCTGTCGGTCGCTGAAGCCGAGCGACTTCGTCTCGCGGAGGAGCTCGCCCGCGAGTCCATCGAGCCCGTCCTTGCACGCCGCGGCGATCACGCGTTCGTGCTGGACGATCTCGGCGAGCTGATCGAGGAACCAGGGATCGATGTTCGTGTGCGAGGCGACCTCGTCGACGCTCATCCCGGTCACCAGCGCGGTCCGGATCCAATCGATGCGGTCGGCGCGCGGCGTGACCAGGTGACCCCGGATGTCCTTGACGTCGAGTTCGTCGAACGTGTGCGGCTGGCCGGGGATCTCGCCGAAGCCCGATCGCCCGGTCTCGAGCCCGCGGAGCGCCTTCTGCATCGCCTCCTTGAAGGTGCGCCCGATCGCCATGACCTCGCCGACCGACTTCATCTGGGTCGTCAGCGTCGGATCGGCCGTCGGGAACTTCTCGAACGTCCAGCGCGGGAACTTCACGACGCAGTAGTCGATCGTCGGTTCGAACGAGGCCGGGGTCTCGCGCGTGATGTCGTTCTGGATCTCGTCGAGCGAGTAGCCGACCGCGAGCTTCGCGGCCATCTTGGCGATCGGGAACCCGGTCGCCTTGCTGGCCAGGGCGGAGGAGCGGGACACGCGCGGGTTCATCTCGATGATGACGACGCGGCCGTCCTTCGGATTGATCGCGAACTGCACGTTCGACCCGCCGGTGTCGACGCCGATCTCGCGGATGACCTTCAGCGAGGCGTCACGCAGCAGCTGGTACTCGCGATCGCTGAGCGTCTGGGCCGGTGCGACCGTGATCGAGTCGCCCGTGTGCACACCCATCGGATCGAAGTTCTCGATCGAGCAGATGATGACGACGTTGTCGTTGCCGTCGCGCATCACCTCGAGCTCGTACTCCTTCCAGCCGACGATCGACTCCTCGATCAGCAGTTCGTGGTTGAGCGACAGATCGAGGCCCTGCGACGCGATCGTCTCGAACTCGTCGAGGTTGTACGCGATGCCGCCGCCCGATCCGCCGAGCGTGAAACCCGGTCGGATGACGCACGGCAGGCCGATCTCCTCGACGGCGACGCGCGCCTCTTCGATCGAGTACGCCAGCCGGGAGCGAGCACACTCGATGCCGATGTTCTGCATCGCCTCGCGGAACTCCTGCCGCCCCTCGGCCTTGAGGATCGCGTCGCGGCTCGCGCCGATCATCTCGACGCCGTACTTCTCGAGGATCCCCATGTCCGCGACCTGCATCGCGCAGTTCAGCGCGGTTTGGCCGCCGAGGGTGGGGAGTAGCGCGTCGGGGCGCTCGGCCTCGATCACGCGGGTCACGACCTCGGGAGTGATCGGTTCGACGTATGTCCGATCCGCCGTCTCCGGATCGGTCATGATCGTGGCCGGGTTCGAGTTGATCAGGATGATCCGGAACCCGTCTTCTCGCAGCGCCTTGCACGCCTGGGTGCCGGAATAGTCGAATTCGCAGGCCTGACCGATCACGATCGGCCCAGACCCCAGGATCAGGATCGACTCGATGTCGTTGCGACGCGGCATGGGGGCGGGGAATAGAACAGAACCGGAAACCCGGTGCGAGGAATTTCGAATCGAGCCGGGGGATGGGCGGATGCCGGCGTCGATTCGGGGTTTGCGGTCGAGCGACCGTCGAGGGACGAGTCTACCGTGTCAGCAGCGGAACGAGTTCTTCGGCGAGGTTCTCGGCGAAGACCTGCTGCCCACCGGAAGTCAGGTGGACGAAGTCCCACCACAGGAAGCCGCGGTTCCGGTCCGCGTCCATCTTGGCCTGCATGTCGATCACGGGCACGCCGATCTCCTGCCCGAGTCTTCGGATCAGCGTGTGATTCACGGGCACGTTCGGTGCCGTCCGGCGCCAGGTGTTCGGCTGATGCGTGTTCGGCTCGAGGACGAACACGGTCTCGACTCCGGCCGCTCGGTTCGCCTCGGTGAATCGGCAGAGGTTCAATCCGAGTCGGGTCAGGTCCTGGTCGTTGTGGCTCAGGTCGATCACCGTCATGCGGGGGCCCTGGGGGAGCCACTCGTCGAGGTATCGCGGCAGAAGGGTGTCGGAGGTGGCGCCGTTGATCCCGGTGTTCTGACACACGAATCGGTATCTCCGGTCCGGGATCGCGTTCAGTCGTTGCTCGACGAGCCGGACCCAGGTGTCGGACGCCAGTGTCGCGCCGGACCCCCAGGTCTGCGAGCTGCCGACGAACGTGATGGGGAAGGTCTCGAGCTCGCCAGCACTCGGCGACGGCGGGATCGGATCGCTCGGCTCGAACACGATCGTGTTCGGGTATTCGGGATTCACGAGCACTTCCCTCGGGTAGCGAGAGGCGAAGAAGTAGTGATCTCCGACGAAGCCGAGAGCCGCGCCGACCGACGTGACGGTCGCGACCGCGAGGTGGTAGACGATGCTCGGCCGCCGGAATCGTCGTCCGAGCCGAGCGACACCGAACCAGACGAAGCCGTGGAGGATCGCGAGGCCGAGCGCGACCCACGACGCGGTTCGCCATGCACCTCGGTCGTTCCGGAAGTTCTCGTACACGTCGGTCCCGTCGCGGCCGCTCATGCGGACCTCGTCGATGCGGGTCGACGCGCCACCGCCCTTGAAGCCGATCGACTGCGGTCCTGCGCGCGTCCGGGATCCCGAATCGACCAGGACGCCGTCGACGAGCAACTCGTACCACTCGTCGCCGAACACGACGCGGCCATGATGCCATCCCGAGCCGATCGACCAATCGGCTGCGTCGATCCGTGAACTCCGGGTGAACAGCCGCTTGCGGTCGACTCCGCACTCGATCGAGGGCAGCGTTGGGTCGCGGCTGAGTCGCACCGCGTCGTAGGCGTGGTTCGCGCCGTCGAACAAGACCGCGACCCATGCGCCGTCGTCGAGTTCGAACTCGAAATCCAGCGATGCGAGGTCCAGCGGTTCGTGCCAGATGATCTCGTGGAATCCGAACCAGGAGCCGAGGTCGACGCGGTTGCGAGCCAACGGGACCCGCGTGACGCGGAACATCGTCCCGCCGATCGCGCCACGTTCGAGGAACGTCTTCGAAGTGATCCAACGTCCGTTCGCGTGGAAGGTGTTGTCGAGGCCCTGGATCCATCCCGTGAGGCACAGGGTCGTGAAGATCGACACGCCGAGGAGGATGATCCAGGCCAGCGGATGGGTCGGAGTTCGATCGGGCATTCGGTGCGGGCGTCTGGCGCCGCGCGGCAGCACATGGGATGTTCGTGCATCGCCATGACACGATGCGCCGGCTGGATGGTGGTCGCCGCCTGGATCGTATCCGGGCTCGCGGCACAAGCGGATCCGACGACCGCCTGGGTCGAGGGAATCGAGGGCGGGGACTGCCTCCGACTGCGAGACGGGGCGCGCGTGCGCCTGCAAGGTATCTCGCTGCCGACGCCGTGCGTCCGATCGTCGGACTGCGTCGCGCGACTGCGCGAGTTCCTGCGCGAACGCGTCGTCGGGCGCGAGGTCGTTCTCCAGCGGGATGGCACGCCGCCCGCGGACGACGACGCGGATCACCTCGCGCTCGTGTTCGAGTCGCCGGGTCGGCCATCGATCAACGCGCAGCTCCTCGAGCGGGGGCTCGCGCTGTTCTCGTGCCGGTCGACCGTCGCGAGTTCGCGCGACGCCCTGCTCGCCGCCGCACGCCGTGCTCAAGTCCAACGCCGGGGTCTGTTCGCCTCGACGCCGCGTGGTCCGGTGGAGTCCCTACCGTTCCTGAACGGGGCCGTGCTGGGCTTGCACCACCGCGATCCCGCGCAGGCCTACGATCGGGAACTCGACGAACTCGCGGAGCTCGGGTTTCGTCACCTCACGCTGATCTTCTCGGCGTTCCTCGACGACGTCACGGCGTGGCGGATCGACCGCCACCATCCTCGTTCGGTCCGAGACGACCGGTTGATCGCGACGATTCGGACGGCGCGTGAGCGTCACGGGATGACGGTGACGCTGTTGCCGATCGTGCTGCTCGAGCACGCGGGCGATGACGACTGGCGTGGGACGATTCGGCCAGATCCGGAGGAGCGGTTCTGGCTCGAGTACGACGCGTTCCTGTCGCACTACCTGGACGTCGCCGAGTCCACCGGTGTCGAGATGTTCTCGATCGGGAGCGAGTACGGTTCGCTCGAGGACCGGACCGAGACCTGGCTCCGATTGATCGAGAACGCACGCGGCCGCTACACGGGGCTCCTCACGTACTCCGCGAACTGGGACCACGTCCATGTCCCGAAGTTCTTCGACGCGCTCGATGCCGTCGGCATGACGGCGTACTTCTCGCTGACCGAGGAAGACGATCCCTCGCGAGATCGACTCGTCGACGCGTGGCGTCGCGTCGGCA
>JAGQQZ010000138.1 GCA_020425915.1 Planctomycetota bacterium
CAGGACTTCGACCTCGTCGAACTCAACGAGGCGTTCGCGGTCCAGGCCGTCGCGCTGACGCGCGTGCTCGAACTCGATCCCGCGAAGGTCAACGTCCATGGCGGAGCCGTCGCGCTCGGCCACCCGATCGGTTGCTCCGGTGCACGGGTGCTGACGACTCTGTTGTACGCGTTGAAAGACCGGGGCGGCTCCAGAGGTTTCGCCGGTCTCTGTCTCGGCGGCGGCAACGCCGTCGTCCTCGCTGTGGAGATGTGCTGATGAGCCTGCCTTCGAAAATCGCCGTGATCGGTGCCGGGACCATGGGGAACGGCATCGCGCAGACCTTCGCAGCCAACGGTGTCGAGTCGGTCATGATCGACATCGACCAAGCCGCGGTCGACCGCGGCGTGGCCTCGATCGGCAAGAGCCTCGACCGCTTCGTCAGCAAGGAGAAGATCACCCAAGCGCAGCGCGATGAGATCCTCGGGCGCGTCAAGCCGGCGACCTCCCTCGACGCGGTATCCGGCGCGAGCATCGTGATCGAGGCCGTGTCGGAGAACGTTGCGGTCAAGTCGAAGGTGTTCGCGGAGCTCGACAAGCTCGCAGATCCCGACGCGATCCTCGCGAGCAACACCTCGTCGATCTCGATCACCGTGCTCGGTGCGGCGACCGCGCGCAGCGACAAGGTGATCGGGATGCACTTCATGAACCCGGTGCCGCTGATGAAGCTCATCGAGGTGATCCGCGGCCAGGACACGAGCGAAGCGACGACGAAGGCGGTCCTCGCCGCCTCCGAGGCGATCGGCAAGATCCCGGTCGCCGCCGAGGACTATCCGGGGTTCATCTCGAATCGAGTCCTGATGCCGATGATCAACGAAGCCGCCTACTGCCTCATGGAGGGCGTCAGCACGCGCGAGGGCATCGACGAGATCATGAAGCTCGGCATGAATCACCCGATGGGTCCGCTGACGCTCGCCGACTTCATCGGGCTCGATGTGTGCGTGAACATCCTCGACGTGCTCAAGGACGGGCTCGGCGACGACAAGTATCGCGCGTGTCCACTGATGCGCCGGATGGTGGCCGCGGGTCACCTCGGCCGCAAGACCGGCAAGGGGTTCTACGAGTACTCGTGACGATGACCGATCCGCAGACCATCGATTTCGAGCTGAACACGACGCTCGAAGAGTTCCGGCAGAGTTCGCGCGAGTTCGCCGAGCGCGAGGTAGCTCCGCACGCTGCCGAATGGGATCGCGACGCCAAGTTCCCGGCCGAGGCGATGAAAAAGGCCGCCGATGCCGGTTTCCTGAAGATCACGGTTCCCACCGAGTTCGGCGGCACGATGCTCGGCAACCTCGCCAGCTGCATCATGCTCGAGGAGTTCAACGCCGCGTGTCCGTCGTTCGGCGTCACGGTGTCCGTGCACAACTCGCTCGCATGCTCGCTGATCGCGAAGTGGGCGTCCGAGGAGGTCAAGCGTGCGTGCTTCGCCAAGCTCGTGACCGGTGAATGGCTCGGTGCCTACTGCCTGTCCGAGGCCGGCTCCGGATCGGACGCGGCGGCGCTCGTCTGCGCGGCGAAGGAAGACGGCGACGAGTGGGTGCTCGACGGCCCCAAGCTCTGGATCACGACCGGCAGTGAGGCCGGCGTCTACATCGTATTCGCCCGCACCGGCGAGGATCGCGTCAAGGGCATCTCGGCGTTCGTCGTGGAGCGCGAGCGTCCCGGGGTCTCGATCGGCAAGAAGGAGCGCAAGCTCGGCATCAAGGGTTCACCGACGGTCGAGGTCCTGCTCGAGAACGTCCGCATCCCGAAGGGGCACCTGCTCGGCGAGGTCGGTCAGGGTTTCACGATCGCGCTCGACACGCTGGACGGTGGTCGCCTGGGCATCGCTTCACAGTCGCTCGGCATCGCCCGCCACGCGATCGACCTGATCCGCGAACACCTCGCGACGCAAGTCGACGCGAAGGGTCGCCCGACCGCGTCGCAACAGCATCAGTGGAAGCTCGCCGATCTGTGTGCGGACCTCGACTCGGCTCGCTTCCTCACCTGGCGTGCGGCGACCATGCGCGATCGCGGTGTGCGCTGCAGCGCCGAGGCGGCGATGGCGAAGCTGAAGGCCAGTCAGCTGTCGAACGAGGCGGCGCGCGCCGCCGTGTCGATCCTCGGCATCGCGGGGGCTTCGGGTTCCTCGGCGGCCGAGAGGTGTCTCCGTGACGCGCGGATCACGGAGATCTACGAAGGCGCGACCGACATCCAGCGCCTCGTCATCGCGCGCAGCGTGCTCGCCTCATGACCGACGCAGGTTCCCCTCCGCCGTCGGGTTCGCCGCAGCAACCGCCGCGAGCGCCGTATCACGCCCCGATCCCGCCGCGCGAGTCCAAGCCGGTCTCGTTCTATCTCGCGATCTTCCTCGCGCTGCTGCTGTTCGTGTCCGGCGGGCTCAACCTCCTGTTGCTCGTCGTCAGCGCCTTCGACACCGCCGCCGGCGGGTTCGGCGGTTACAGCGAGGAAGGCGACGGGATGTACGAGATCGTCGCGGTCGGTGGCGACGCGGACGCGAAGGATCGGATCCTGCGCGTGCCGATCGTCGGCGCGATCGCGGAGTCGAGCGCGCCTTTGATCGGCGCCGCCGGCGGTACCGTCTCGCAGGTCAAGCGTGCGCTCGCGACAGCGGCGCGCGACGACTCGATCCGCGGAATCCTGTTCGACGTCAACTCGCCTGGCGGCGGTGTGACCGATTCGGACGAGCTGCATCGCTTGATCACGCAGTTCCGGCTGCAGCACAAGAAGCCCGTCGTCGCTCTGTTCGGCGACGTGGCCGCGTCCGGTGGCTACTACATGTCGGCAGCGTGCGACTACATCATGGCCCGGCCGACGACGATCACCGGCAGCATCGGCGTGATCATGCAGACGTTCAACGTCGCGGAGCTGGCGAAGCGCTACGGCGTGAGGCAGGTGACGATCGTCTCGGAGCACACGCCGCACAAGGATCTGCTCTCCATGATGAAGGAGGTCGACCCCGAGGAGCGGGCGATCCTGACCTCGATCGTCGAGGAGATGTACGAACGCTTCGTCAAGATCGTCGACGAGGGCCGACCGGCACTCGACCGTGACGCCGTGCGGCGCCTGGCGGACGGTCGGATCTACTCGGCACAGCAGGCGTTGGACAACGGCCTCGTCGACTCGATCGGCTCGCTCGACGATGCGTACGACCGGCTCGAGAAGCTCTGTGGCCTCGACTCGGCGCGCGTGGTCGAGCAGCGGCGACGCCCGACGCTCGGCGACGTGCTGTTCGGTGCCCGGGCACAGCCCGGCGGCCTGGAACGTGCCGCGAACGATCTGCTCGGGTCGGTGTCCGGCCCGCGCTTCCTCTACTACTGGACCGGGGCGCGCTGACCCGCCCGCGAACCATGCACAATTTCGAACTCTCCGAAGAGCACACGATGGTGCTCGAATCGATGCGCAAGCTCGTCGACGAGGTTGCCGCGAAGGTCGCCCTCGAACGAGACGAGCATCGCCAGTTCGCGCGCGAGTCGGTGGACGGGATCGCCGAGCTCGGCCTGTTCGGCATGTCGGTCAGCGAGGCCGGCGGCGGTGCCGGACTCGGCCACTTGGCGCTCGTCGTCGCGGTCGAAGCCTGTGCCGAGGCGTGTGGCTCGAGCGCTCGAATGCTGCTGACGCAGGCCGGAGTCTGCGCGATCGCGCTCGACGGTCTCGAGGCGGCGGCGGAGACGCTCGAACGCATCATGATGGGCGAGGCGCTCGGCGCGTTCGTTGGGCTCGACGGGCCGATCCGTGCGAGCGGCGACGGTGACACGGTGACGCTCGATGGCACCGCGGAGCTCGTGACCGGTGCTGGCGAAGCGGGCGTTCTGCTCGTCGCCGCGTCC
>JAGQQZ010000009.1 GCA_020425915.1 Planctomycetota bacterium
GCCTGGACGCCGGCGTTCGCGTTCTCGGAGTACGTGACGCGAACGTCGCTCTTCGTCGCCGAGGCGCTGCGGGCCGCGGTCTCGGCGCGCTCGCCGCCACCGATGACCTTGACCAGGCGACGGCCCTTCTCGTTGACGGCGCGGCTCAGGACCTCGACGACCTTGTTCGCGTCGGGGATCGAAGCCGAGTCGCCCGAGACCTTCGTGATCGCGAGCGCGGCGGCGTAGCCGATCGCGGACGATGCATCGTCGTCGAGCGCCGTCAGGAGCGGCGAATCACCGATCGTGCTGGGCGTCTCGACGTCCGACAGCGCCTCGATGGTGGCGACCGCGGTCGGAACCATGTGGTCGCGCATGGAGTCGGTGAGCGCCTGGCGGAGCGTCGCCGGACCGGTCGTCATCGCGACCATCCGCAGGGCTGGAATCTTCGCGGAAAGCGCCTGCACGGCCTCGTTGTCCGGGTTGGCAGCGAGCGTCTCCTCGATCGCGGCGACCTCGGCGAGGTAGGAACGAGCCAGGAGCGCCTTCGCGGCGTCGTTGGCAGGATCCATGCTCATCGCCATGTGGGCAGCCTTCTTGGCCAGTTCGAGGTGGAAGACCTCGGAAGGGACGTCGTGAGCCACCAATTGGCCGTCGTCGAACGTCCAGACGACCTCCGAAGGCGTCAGACCGCGGAGCCCGACACCGGTCAGGTAGTCCTGGGCATCGCCGAGGAAGATATCGACCGCGTTCGTGCCGGCTGCGACGCCGAACTTCTCGAGTCCGGCACGCGCGATCTCGCGGACCGCCTCGTTCTTGTCCTCGCTCGCGAGCTTGGCCAGCGCACCGGCGGCGCGCGGGTCCCCGATGTGGACGAGCGATGCCGCGATGTTGCGGCGCAGCAGGTCCGAGTCGCTGGCCAACGCTTCGACCAGCGGCAGGACCGCCGGGCTACCGATGCGCTGCAGCGTCAACATCGCGTAGTCCTGACCCTTGTCCTCGTCCGGGTTGCCGAGCACCGCGATCAGGGCCGGCACCGCGAATTCGGAGTGGTCCGACGCCAGTTCGGCCATCGCGTGGGTCCGCTCCGCGAAGTCTTCGGACGAGGTCGCGGTCGCGACCAGCTCGCGGATCTTGTCGGCATCGCGCGAGATCTCGCGGCGCCCCGAAGACGCGAGGGTCATGAGGTGCTTCGCGATCTTCGCGAACTCGCCACCCTCGTTGACCATGATCATCCACTCGTCGCTGTCGACCTTGGTCCAGAGGTCGAACGCCTCTTCGTTCCCCGGGTTCGTCGCGAGGTATTCGGTCAGCAGCGACAGCGCCGCCTCACGGTCGTTCAACCGGAGCTTGCGCAGCGCCTGCTTGAAGAGGTCATCGTCCTGGGCCGACAGGGATCCAGCAGCAACACATGCTGCAACGATCGCGATCAGACGCTTTGCGAGAGGGTTGGCCATGAAACAGGGCTCCGGGGGGTGAATGCGAATCGCAGTGCGAGTTTGGGGACGGGAATACGATCTCTCTCTCCGGCACGTACCGACAGGAACCCGGACGACCCGAACTCCACGCAGGGCCTGGACTTGCCAGGAGAGGGACGTTCATCCTAGATGCCGTTCCGGGTCCGTCAAGGCGCCCGAGGGAGGGTGCCAGCCGTGACCAGAGGGGGGTAGAAGCATACACCGACCCTCCGGAAATCCATGGAATCTTCGCCGCCGATCCGTCGGCTCTCGGGCGGCGTCCCCAGTCTGCGGTGGCATGGGCGCTCGACCGAGCCCTCCTGACGCCCTCGCCTCCCGATCCGAGACCGAACCCGATGAGCCAGCCCCGAATCCTGATCGTCGACGACGAGCGGGCGATCCGTGAAGAACTTGCGTACGCCCTGGCCTACGAGGGCTACGCGACGGCCGAAGCCACGGATGGCGAAGCCGCGCTCGCCGAACTCGAGTCGGGCACCTTCGCCGCCGTGCTCCTCGACATCAAGATGCCGGGCATCGACGGGATGGAGGTCCTGACCCGAGCCAAGGACCGCTGGCCGGACCTGCCCGTCATCATGATCTCGGCCCACGGCGACATCGAGACGGCGGTCGTCGCCGTCCGACAAGGAGCCCTCGACTTCCTGCCGAAGCCGTTCGACACGGACCGGGTCCTCGTCAGCATCAAGAACGCCCTGACACTCGGCGACCTGGCGCAGGAGAACCGCAGCCTACGCAGGCAGATCGCGGCGACCCATTCGATGATCGGCGAGAGCCCGGCCATGGCCGAGGTGAAACGATTGATCGAGAAGGCCGCACCGACCCAGGCGCAGGTACTGATCACCGGTGAGAACGGCACCGGGAAGGAAGTGGTCGCGCGACAACTGCACGCGCTGTCGAAGCGGAGCGACAAGCCGTTCGTCGCGGTCAACTGCGCGGCGATCCCGTCGGAACTGATCGAGAGCGAGCTGTTCGGGCACGAGAAGGGTGCGTTCACCGGGGCGACGAGTCGCCGGCGCGGCTACTTCGAGTCGGCGAACGGCGGAACCCTGCTACTCGACGAGATCGGCGACATGGCGCCGAACGCGCAGGCCAAGCTGCTGCGCACGCTACAGGAGCACAAGATCACACGTCTCGGCAGCACCGATTCGGTCGACGTGGACGTGCGCGTGCTCGCCGCGACGAACCAGGACCTCGCGCGACTGGTCGAGGAGAAGACGTTCCGCGAGGACCTCTACTACCGACTCCACGTGATCCGAATCGAGGTCCCGCCGCTGCGCGACCGGCTCGAGGACCTGGACGCACTGACCGATCACTTCCTGCGCGAGACGTGCAGGCGCCACGGGCTATCCGAGATCGAGGTCACGGCGGCGGCTCGTTCGGCGCTGCGCGCGAGGCCGTGGCCCGGCAACGTTCGCGAGCTCAAGCACCTGATCGAGGCCGCGGCGATCCTGGCGGAGAACGGCGTGATCGACGGCGAGGACATCGAGTCGTTGAGCGCCGCGCGCTCGGGCGAATCCGCTCGGGGCGGCGACTGGTTCGCGTTCGAGACGCTCGAGAGCTTCCGCGCCGCGACCGAGAAGGAGTTCATCCGCCGCAAGCTCGAGGAGAACAACGGCAACATCAAGCGCACGGCAGAGCGCATCAAGATTCAGCGGTCGAACCTCTACAAGAAGCTCGACCGCTACGGGATGAAGTAGGGCGGTTGCGCGACGCGCGCCGTCAGTTCGGCAGGACGATCTTCTGCCCGGCTCGCACGGCTGCGGCGTCGGCGATCGACGGGTTGCTCTCGAGGATCTCGCGCACGTAGGCGTCCGCCTTGCCGACGCCGACGCGGCGCTTCGCCACCAGCCAGAGGCTGTCGCCTTCCTTCAGGGTGTAGGTCGTGCCGACCGCGGCGACCGGCGCGATGCCAGCGTCGCGCACCGGGCTCGCGGCGGGGATTGGACTCGACTGGCGAGCCTCCATCGCTTCGATCAGGATCGCGTCGTCGACCCAGGGCACGCAGACCTCGTCGCCAGGATGCAGCCGGGTCAGGTTCTGGTCCTCGTTCAGCGCCGCGACGATCTCGGAGTCGACCCCTGGACACCACCGCTGGATCAGGACGGCGAGCGAATCGCCCGGCTTGGCTCGCACGAAGCGGAACCGCTCCCCCGAGGCCGGATTCTCCTCGGTGCGACTGATTCCCAGCTGGACCGTGCGGTGCAGCGGCACTTCGACCGGCTGCCGGACCTCACCCGAGTCGGTTCCCAGCGCGGGAGCCGGATCGAGTTCGGTCTCGGGTTCGGCATCGGTCCCGGTGGTCACCGGGTCCTCGTCCTCGAGCAGGAGCCGCAGTTCGCGCTCGGCGTCGTCGACGCGATCGCCGCTGAGGAACGGGATGTCACGACCCCGACCGTCCGCGGCATCACCGCTCGCGAGATCGGTCCGATCCGGCGTCTCACCGCCGAAGATGATCGCGATTCCGAGGATCACGGCGAGCACACCCGTCACACCGTAGACCAAGACTGATTCACTGCGCTTCATCCGCGCCTCCCTGTGGGTTCCGACTGCCCCACCGGCCGCCCGCCGTGTGGAACATCCGGACGCGATTCTAGGGTCCGTCCTGCGAAGTTCCACCTCGAAGAACACACCGACGATTCGACTTGGGGGCATCGTGTCGCTATCCTCCCGTCGCGTGTTCCACGCCGGCGTCGTCCCCCTGCTGCTGATCGCGGTCCTCGCGCAGTGTTCGAGCCTCGATCGGAAGGTCGCGCTCCAACCGAGCGACCAGGTCGTGGTCACCTGCTACCAACCCGCCGCGCGCGGGAAGGTGCGCCACCACGAGATCGGTGCGCTGCAGCAATCACTCGCAACCGAACCGCGCGTCGACGAAGTCGACTACTACAGCGCGCCGCAGACCGATCCCCTCCGCAAGCTCGTATCGACCGAGACGATGCAACTGCTCCTCGACGCGCTGGCGACGGCGGGCTACTTCGAGCACGCGGCCCCGTTGCCGGCGGCGCTGCCGGATCGCCCGGGGTTGATCGTCGACGTCAACGGCCAGCGCAGCTACTTCGGTCGGAGCCCGACCCACGAACCGTCGGTCCACCAGGTCTACACGGTGTGCTGGACCGCGTTCCAAGACGTCTACAACGCCACGAAGGCCTATCGCACCGGCGTCGGATCGAACTCGGTCCGCGAGAAGCACGCCGAGCAGATGCAATCGCGAGGGGTGCGCCGGTGAACGACGCGCGCCGTGCCGCCGCGATCGTTCCTGTCCGACTCGATAGCCAACGTCTCCCCCGCAAGGCGATGCTCGCCGAATCGGGCACGCCGCTGTTCTTGCACACCTGGCAGCGAGCCGTCGAGGCATCGGCGTTCGACCGCGTGGTCGTCGCCACAGACTCGGACGAGATCGAGGTCGCCGCACGCGATGCGGGAGCTGACGTCGTGCGCACGAGCGCCGGCTGTCGAACCGGCTCGGAGCGCTGCGCCGAGGCCGCCGGAGAACTCGGACCCGCATACGGTTTCTTCGTCAACATCCAGGGCGACTGGCCGGAGGTGGCGCCCGCCGACCTCGACGCACTCGTCACGTGCCTGCGCAGCGGGAGCGCACCCACCGCGACGCTCGCGGTGCCGCTGACGGAACCCGAGCGGATCGCAGATCCGAACGTCGTCAAGGTCGTGCGCGGCCTCGACGCGCGCGCGCTCTACTTCAGTCGCGCGACGATCCCGTTCGTGCGCGGCGCGCACGGTGTCACCCACCTGCGCCACATCGGGGTCTACGCCTTCGATCGCGAGACGCTCCTCCAGTTGCCCGAGCTGCCATCGAGTGGCTTGGCCGAGACCGAGAGCCTCGAACAACTTCGCCTGCTCGAGAACGGCATCCCGATGCATGTCCTCGACGCCACGGGATGCCCCTGGGGCATCGAATCACGACCGGACTACGACGCCTTCCTCGAACGACTGCACCACTCGAACCGATCATGACCAAGTTCATCTTCGTGACCGGAGGCGTCGTCTCCTCCCTCGGCAAGGGCCTGACCTCGGCGGCGATCGGCTGGATCCTCGAACGCCACGGTTTCACCGTGTCGATGCAGAAGCTCGACCCCTATATCAACGTCGATCCAGGCACGATGTCGCCGTTCCAGCACGGCGAGGTATACGTCACCGACGACGGCACCGAGGCCGACCTCGACCTCGGTCACTACGAGCGGTTCACGCACGCGATCATCGACAAGCACTCGAACTACACGACCGGGAAGATCTATCGGTCGGTGATCCGCAAGGAGCGTCGCGGCGACTACCTCGGGCGCACCGTCCAGGTCATTCCGCACATCACGGACGAGATCAAGGAAGGCATCCGCAAGGGGGCCAGCTCGAACCCCGACGTGGCGATCACCGAGATCGGCGGCACGGTCGGCGACATCGAGAGCCTGCCGTTCCTCGAGGCCATCCGCCAGTTCAGCCTCGAGGCCGGTCCGAACGACTGCATGTTCGTCCACCTCACGCTGCTCCCCTATCTCGGCGCGAGCGGTGAGTTGAAGACCAAGCCAACGCAGCAATCGGTCGGCAAGTTGCGCGAGATCGGCATCCAACCCCACACGCTCATCTGTCGGACCGAGAAGCCGATGACCGACGGGATGGCAGAGAAGATCTCGCTGTTCTGCAACGTCCGGCGCGAGGCGGTCATCGAGGAACGGGACGTCGAGTTCTCGATCTACGAAGTTCCGGTCGACCTCATCAAGGCAGGGCTCGACAAGCAGATCCTCTCGCAGCTGCAGCTCGAGCCGAGAAAACCGCTCGTGCTCGACGACTGGTACAGGCTGCTCGACACGATCCGGCACCCGCGTGGCAAGGTGGAGATCGCGGTCGCAGGCAAGTACATCGACCTGCACGACGCCTACAAGTCGATCTACGAGTCGCTCCACCACGCCGGCATCTCGCACGCACACGAAGTCGTGTTCCGGAAGGTCTCGGCCGAGGCTCTGTGCGAGGGAGATCCTGGCGAACACCTCGCGGGCGTCGACGGCATCCTCGTGCCCGGGGGCTTCGGCGAGCGCGGGTTCGAGGGCAAGATCGCCGCGATCCGGTACGCCCGCGAGAACGACATCCCGTTCCTCGGCATCTGCTACGGCATGCAAGCGGCAGCGGTCGAGTTCGCCCGCAACGTCGCCGGGATCGAAGGCGCAACCACCGCCGAGTACGCGCCGGACGCCGAGCATCCGGTGATCGACCTCATGGAAGAACAGAAGTCGATCAGCGATCTCGGCGGGACGATGCGACTCGGCGCGTTCCAGTGTCGACTCAAGCCGGGCACCCTGAGCCACCGGGCGTACGGGACGGACGAGGTGTTCGAGCGGCACCGGCACCGGTTCGAGTTCAACAACGCCTACCGCGAGCAGCTCGAGAGCGCCGGCCTGGTCCTGGCTGGCGTCAACGAACAGCTCGATCTGGTCGAGATCGTCGAACTCGCGGACCACCCCTGGTTCGTCGGCGTCCAGTACCACCCGGAGTTCAAGACGCGTCCAGCCGAGCCTCACCCGCTGTTCCGCGACTTCGTCGGCGCCGCGATCAAGCGGGCCAAGTAGCCCCGAATCGGCCCCGGAATCGCCGGGCTTCCCCGAGAGCGGTTGGCCCCTCGATCCCCGGACGATGAGGGAGCGGCACGCGGAATTCTGCTATTGTTCGGCTCTCCCATGGGCGAACAAGACGTCTCCGACTCCCTCGACGACCGGAAGCTACAGACCTTCATGCGAGCGTTGCTCGCAGACGTCTCCGCGCTCGAGTCGATGCTCGATTCCGACGTCTTCGAGTCGGGGATCCGCCGGATCGGCGCCGAGCAGGAGATGTTCATCGTCGACCGGGCCGGTCGTCCGTCGTGCAAGTCGGTCCCGATCCTGAAGCGTCTCGAGGGCGGCCCGTACACGACCGAACTCGCACAGTTCAACCTCGAGGCGAACATGTCGCCGTACGTGTTCGGCGGCACGTGCCTCGCGCAGATGGAGGCCGAGATCCGTCGCGCCGTGCAACTCGCGCGCGACGCGGCCGAGTCCGAGCATGCGCAGATCGCGCTGTGCGGCATCCTGCCGACGATGAAGCTCGAGTACCTCGGGCTCGACAGCATGACGCCCAACCCGCGTTACCTGTCGCTCAACAACCAGATGATGGCCCTGCGGAACGGCAAGTTGAACTTCCGCATCAAGGGCTTGGACGAACTCGACGCATCGCACGACAACGTGATGCTCGAATCCTGCAACACGAGCTTCCAGGTCCACTTCCAGGTCGCGGCCGCGGAGTTCGCGGACCTCTACAATCTGGCCCAGGCGATCACGGCTCCCGTACTCGCTCCGGCTGTGAACTCGGTCGTCCTGCTCGGCCGCCGACTGTGGCACGAAACCCGCGTCGCGCTGTTCCAACAATCGGTCGACGCTCGCTCCGACAGCCATCAGGCTCGCGGACTCCGACCGCGCGTCAGCTTCGGCGACGGCTGGGTGGAGAGATCGGTGCTGGAGATCTTCCGCGAGGACATCGCCCGGTTCCGTGTCGTGCTGGCCAGCGAGGTCGACGAGGACCCGGCCAAGGTCCTCGCGCGCGGTGAGATGCCGCAGCTCTCGGCACTCCGACTCCACAACGGGACTGTCTACCGATGGAACAGGCCGTGCTACGGTGTCCAGGACAACGTAGCACATCTCCGCATCGAGAATCGGGTGCTGCCGGCAGGTCCCACAGTTGTCGATGAGATGGCCAATGCGACGTTCTTCTTCGGCCTGATGTCGGCGTTGTCCGAAGAGTACGGCGACATCTCCAAGGTCATGACCTTCGACCACGCCAAGGACAACTTCTTCCAAGCCGCGCGCTACGGACTCCGTGCGCAGTTCACTTGGCTCGGTGGCAAGGAGCACACGGCGGCGAGCTTGATCCTGGACCATCTGCTCCCGCTGGCGCGGCAGGGCCTCTCGAGCCAAGACATCGACAGCGGCGACATCGACAGGTACATCGGGATCATCGAGGAACGCGTGCGGTCGAACCGGACCGGCGCACAGTGGGCGCTCGATTCGCTCGCATCCATGGGCAGTTCGGGCACGCCGGATCAGCGGTTCCGCTCGCTCGTCCTCTCGACGATCGAGCAGCAGGCATCCAACCAACCGATCCACGAGTGGGAACTGGCACGACTCAACGAGCAGGCCAGCTGGCGCCAGAGCTACCTCCAGGTCGGGAACTTCATGACGACCGACCTGTTCACCGTCCACCCGGAAGACGTCGTCGACCTCGCGGCGAGCCTCATGGACTGGCGCCACATCCGCCACGTCCCGGTCGAGAACAAGGACGGCGACCTCGTGGGACTCGTCTCGCACCGCGCCATGCTGCGACTCGTGGGTCGCGGCGTCGCGAACGGCGGCAACGAATCGCGTAACGTGTCGGTCGCCGACATCATGAAGCGCGATCCGGTCACCGTCTCGCCCGACACGCCGACGCTCGTCGCGATCGAGACGATGCGGGCACACAAGGTCGGTTGCCTGCCCGTGGTCGAGAACAAGAAGCTCGTGGGCATCATCACCGAGCGAGACCTCGTGCACGTTGCCGCGAACCTGCTCGAGAAACACCTGAGGGAGTCGTCCGCCGGTGAGTAGCACGACGGTCGAGACCTCGTTCGGTGAGCGCCTCGAGCGCCGCATCCTCGGCACGTACGAGACCGGCCGGCCCGGTCCGACGATGCTGATCCAGGGCGGCATCCACGGCAACGAACCCGCCGGCGTGCACGCGTTGAACCGCGTGCTCGAGCGACTGACGTCGGAGCGGCTCGAAGTGCACGGGAAGTTCGTGGCGATCGCGGGCAACCTGGGTGCTCTCGAGCGCGGCGAACGCTTCCTCGACCGCGATCTGAACCGGTTGTGGTCCGCATCGACGGTTCAACACCTCGAAGCACAGGATCCGGCACATGATTGCACGGAGGACCGAGAGCAACGCGAGCTGATCTCCGTGTACCAGGACGTCCAGCGCCAGGCGCGCGGTCCGGTCGTGTTCATCGACCTACACAGCAGCTCGGCCGACGGCCCCCCGTTCACCTGTCTGGCCGACACGCTCGCCAACCGCAACATCGCTGCCGCGGTCCCGGTCCCGATGATCCTCGGCCTGGAGGAGTCGATCGACGGCGCGGTGATGGACTACTTCACCTACCGCGGTCTCGTCGCGTTCGCGATCGAAGGTGGACGCCACGAGGAACCGTCGACGGTCGACAACCTCGAGGCCGCGATCTGGATCACGCTGGTCACGGCCGGGTTCCTCGAGCCGGACCAGACCGATCTCGCGAAACACCACGAGACGCTGCGCAGAAGTTCTGCCGGTGCGCCGCCGGTCGTCGAGATCACCTATCGCCACGTGCTCAGACCGACCGACAAGTTCTCGATGCAGCCGGGCTTCACGAGCTTCCAGCGCGTCGAACGGAACTCGTTGCTCGCACACGACCACACCGGCCCGGTCTTCGCACCGCAGGGCGGGCGGATCTTGTTGCCGCTCTACCAGGGCAAGGGCGAGGACGGGTTCTTCTTGTGCCGCGACGTGCGGCCGTTCTGGCTCGGGTTCGCGAAGTGGCTCCGGCACGCCAGGCTCGACCGCTTCCTGCACTGGCTGCCGGGCGTGAAGCGATCACCCGACGATCCGAACACGCTGGTCGTGAACCCGGCGATCGCACGCTGGTTCGTCGTCGAGATCTTCCACTTGCTCGGATTCCGACGTCGGCGCACCGTCGGTGGCCGCCTGACGTTCACGCGGCGCTGGACCGAGCCTTCGGCCCAGCGCGCCTACGATCAGTAGCCGAACGTCATCCGTCCCGCGTTGGAGGTGACGACGCCGAGCGGGTTGGCGCCGGCCTGCAGCGCGATCGGCTGGATCCGGAACGTCGTCCCGAGCAATCCGGGGTCCGACCCGACGTTGTACGGGAACGACAATCCTTCGACCAAGAGCAGCGGGATCGAAGCCTCGACCGAGCTCAGCAGATAGCAATCGGGCATCCCGATGATCGAGAGTTCGATCGAGGACTCCGTGAGCCCGAGGTGCAGGGCCGCGACCGCGGCACCGCCCGGACCGACGTTGGTCGGCACGAGCAGGAACTGCTCACCCAAGCGCGGCAGGCTCCCAGGCGCGGCGTCGACCGAGAGAGGTGTCGCCGGCGGACATCCAACGCCATAGGTCTCCCAATTCGCCGTCGGACAACCGTCGCCGACCAAGTAGCCGCCTGACCCGTTGAGCTGGAACTGCAGCACGAAGTCGTTGAAGTCGA
>JAGQQZ010000139.1 GCA_020425915.1 Planctomycetota bacterium
CGGACGATCTCCTTCTGCTCGCGACCCATGCTGCCCGACACGTCCATCATGTAGATGACCGCCGCGCTCGCCTGCGGCTCCTCGCGGGTCCGCATGTAGCGATAGCGATGGTCGTCCTTGATCGGCACGACGATCGGGTCCTCGGGGTCGTAGGTCCCGCTCGCGATCTGGCGCTTCAGCGCCTCGCGGAACGTCCGCTTGAAGTGCCGTAGGCTCTGTGGACCGGACCGGCTGATGCCGGTGAAACGCGTGGCCTGCGACCGGATCGCCTTCTTGCCTCGCGGCTCGATATTGGGCAATTCGAGTTCGTCGCCGAGGATCCGAGCGAGGTCCTCGATGCTGACATCGACCTCGAGGACGTGCTGACCCGGCTGCTCGCCGGCCTCGCCGCCGCCCTCGCCCTGTCCCTGGACGGGATCGCCTTCGTCGCCCTCGCCCTGCCCGACGCCCTGCTTCTGGTTCTTGCCGAAGCGGAACTTCGGGAGTTGGATCTGCGGCAGCGGGATGCTGACGTAGCGATCCCCCTGCTTGCCGATCATCTCGCCCGAGGTGACGTACTTCCTCAGGTCGCGCTTGATACGTCCGCGTACGATGTCGCGGAATCGAGTGTGGTCCTGGTCGATCTTGCGCACGGCGGCCTCACGAATCGCCCTTGGTGTCACCCCGCGCGAAGATCGAGGCCACGTAGTTCAACACGTCGGTCGCCGAGATCTCGTCGTAGCCGAAGTCGCGGATCAGGCGACTCTTGACGACTTCGATCTTCTCCTGCGTGTCCTTGTCGACGACCGTCGAGACGAGGCTGGTCAGCTTGATCGAGTCCTTCTGGTCCTCGAACAGCTTGAGCTCGAGCGCGCGGTGAAGCCGCTCGTTGGTGCGGTAGTCGAAGGTCTTGCCCTCGACCGCGAGCGCCCCGATGTAGTTCATGATCTCGCGCCGGAAGTCGTCCTTGCGCGATTCCGGGATGTCGATCTTGTCCTCGATCGACCGCATCAAGCGCTCGTCGGGCTCCTCGTCGCGACCGGTGTACGGGTTCTTGACCTTCTCGTTCTGCGTGTAGGCCTTGACGTTGTCGATGTAGTTCCCGCACAGCCGGGCGATCGCCTCCTCGTCGGCGGAGATCGCGCGCTGGACCTCGTTCTTGATGATCTCCTCGTACTCCTCACGGACGACGAGCAGCAGGTCCTTGTAGCGCTTCTTGATCTCGGGATCCGAGATCAGCGAGTGATGGTCGAGACCGGCCTCGAGCTCGTTCATGACCATGAACGGGTTGATGCACGGCAGCTCGTTGACGAGCGTGTTCGAGATCTTGTCCTGGATGTAGCGCGGGCTGATACCGTCCATGCCCTCCCGCGGCGACTCCTCCTGCAACTCACGGATGTTGTCCCGCGTGTAGCCCGGGAGCGTCTTGCCGTTGTAGAGCTTGAGCTTCTGCAGCAGCGTCAGGTTCGCCTTCTTCGGCTCCTCGAGGCGCGTGAGCAGCGCCCACATCGCGGCTGTCGACAGCGTGTGCGGCGCGATGTGCTTGCCCGGCACCTTCTGCTTGTTGAAGTCGCGCTGGTAGATGGCGATCTCGTCGGACAGCTTGAGGTTGTACGGGATGTCGATCTTGATCGTCCGATCCCGGAACGCCTCCATCAGCTCGTTGTTCTGCAGCCGCTTGTACTCGGGCTCGTTGGTGTGGCCGATGATCACCTCGTCGATATCGGTCTGGGCGAACTTCTTCGGCTTGATCTTGTGCTCCTGACTCGCGGTCAGGAGGTCGTAGAGGAACGCCACGTCGAGCTTCAGCACCTCGACGAACTCGATGATCCCGCGGTTGGCCGCGCAGAACTCGCCGTCGAAGTTGAACGCGCGCGGATCGCTGTCGGTGCCGAGCTCGGCGATCTTCCGGTAGTTGATGTCACCGGTCAGCTCGGTCGAGTCCTGGTTCTTCTCGTCCTTGGGCTGGAACGTGCCGATCCCGGTGCGATCCTTCTCGGAAATCGTCATCCGCCGCACGACGACGTGGTCGAGGACCTTCATCCAGTCCCCGTCGTAGCGTGCCAGCAAGTCCTCCTGGTAGAACCGCGACACCGGGCTCAGGTCGAACCCGAGCCGCAGCTTGTAGGAGCTGCGTAGCTTGTCGTTCAACCGGTCGACGATCTTCTGGCGCGACGCCTCGGGGACGAGCAGCAGCGGCTCCTCGTTCATCGGCGACGGGATCAACTGGCCGTCGATGTTCCAACTGAAGGTGTAGAGCGCACCCTCCGGCGACTTCGAGTACTGCTCGAATCCCTTCTTGAGGAGGCGAACGATCGTCGACTTCGCCGAACCGACCGGACCGTGGAGCAGCAGCACGCGTCGCTCCGGACCGAACCCGTGGGCGGCGGCCTTGAAGACGCTCATGAGGTTCATCAGCGACTTCTCGAGCCCGAACAGACCGTCGCGCCCCGAGTCGAACGGATCCTCGAAGAACGGATACTTGAGCACGCTCTCCTTGTTGATCTGGGCCTCCACCACACCGTGGCTGCGCACCATGTCGTAGGCACGCTGATGCGCCGTCCGGATGATGAAGGGGTTGTCCTCGACCAGTTTGATGTAGTCGGAGAACGAACCCTCCCAGTGCTGATCCTTGTACCGCTCGACGTCGAGGGACTCCCTGATCAAGCCGAGGATGTCGACTGATTCCGCCATGTCGCTGTCCCGGTTGGGTTGGTTGGGGTCGGGGCGTCGCCAGACAGCGGCACCCGGACCGGTTCATTCGGTCTCATCGGCATTTTAGCACGATCTCTGAAGATTCCGAGCGAGGCGAACGGTCCCCGACCGGACGCCGCGCAGGGGGAGGTCGGCGCGCGGCGCGTTTCCGGACATTTCCCGTTCGGGCTCGACTCGCGTACTCGCGCGCGCTTCCGCTATCGCTAGGCTTCGGTTCCATGCAGCACAAGCGCAGCGCCTCGACACCGATCCTCGTGTTGCTCGTCGCCGTGACCGCAGGGCTCCTGCTGTGCGGAACGAACGGATGCAGCGGCAGCGGCGGCACCACCATGACCCGCTCCTGGGACGGGCCGATCAACGGGAAGGCAGTGTTCCGCCACGTCGAGAAGCTCGTCGGGTTCGGACCGCGCCCGTCCGGTTCGAAGGCTCTCGAGCACACCGTGCAGTACATCCAATCGGAGATCGAGAAACTGGGCCTCCGACTCGAGCGACAGGAGTTCTCGATCGAGGAGGCGCCGGGGATCACGTTCCGCAACCTCTATTGCGTGATCCCTGGTACCGACGAGCAGAAGCGCACGCTCGTGGTCTCGGCGCACTACGACACCAAGAAGACCGAGGGACATCCGAAGCCCGAGCAGAACTTCCGGTTCGTCGGCGCCATGGACGGCGCGACGGGCCCGGCGCTGTTGATCGAACTCGCCAAGGCGCTCAAGGACCGGAAGAACGTCCCGACGATCTACCTGGTCTGGTTCGACGGCGAGGAATCGATTCCCTACGACTGGCCCGAGGACGGCATCGGTTCGCCTTTGGCGCTGATCGGTAGCCGCAAGTTCGCCCAGTGGATGATGGCCGAGAAGATCTTCCCGAAGGTCATGGTGCTGTACGACCTCGTGGGCTCCAAGGACTTCAAGCTCGATCGCGACACGTTCTCCAACAAGTCGCTGCAGGACATGTTCGCCGAGACCGCGGCCGAGATGGGACAGGGCGAGCGGATGTACGAGTACGCCCAGAGTCACCTGATCGACGATCACCGGATGTTCCTCGAACACGGCGACGGAGCGGTGCGCGTCATCGACCTGATCGACTTCCGATACCGGACCGACGCGAAGTACGATCGCATGCAGCACGGCGACAAGTCCGGCATTCCTCCGGAGGGGACGTACGTGCGCTGGTGGCACACGCCCGAGGACGACCTACACAACGTCGACCCAGTCGCCCTCGACTTCTGCGGCAACCTGTTGCTGAAGACCCTGCCGAAGATCGAGGCGAAGTACTACCGTTGATGCGCAACGTCGCTCTGCTCGGCGCATGCATGGCGGCCGCGGCGTGCCAGCCGCTCTCGGAAACGACCCCGCTCGCCGGGGTCGAGGCGTCGCCACGGCTCGGGACGCAGGCCCTGGCGCACGCGCGACGGCTGACCGAGTTCGGACCGCGACACACGGGATCCACCGGGTGGCGACAAGGCACGGACTACATCGTCAGACAGCTCCGGCGAGCCGGCTACGAACCGAAGCTCGATCGCTGGACCGACGAGGCTGAAGGGATCGACTTCGTCAACGTCTCCGCCGTCCTCCCGGGCGAGTACGAAGACCGCATCGTGATCGGCTGCCATCACGACACGAAGTGCACGACCGGTCACGACGACCCGGCCCACAACTACCACTTCGTCGGCGCCAACGACTCGGGGAGCGGCGTGGGGCTGGTCCTCGCGCTCGCCGAAGAGTTGCGCGCATCGAATCCCGTCGCGACTGTGGAATTCGTGTTCTTCGACGGGGAGGAGAGCATCCCGTACCGCTGGAACGACGCGCGCGCGCTGTTCGGTTCGCGACGCTACGTCGACCGATACACGGAGGGTCAGATCCGCGGTGGCGAACCGCCGGTCCGAGCGTTCGTCCTGCTCGACATGGTCGGCGCCGAGGAACTCACGATCGACCGCGAGACACGCTCGACCCCAGCGCTGCTCGACATCATCGGACGCGCAGCACGGGCTTGCGGGCACGAACGCTACTTCTTCGAGCACTCGCTCGACGTGACCGACGATCACGTCCCGTTCCTCCGCGCCGGGATTCCGGCCGTCGACCTGATCGACATCGCGGACAACCCGCAGTGGCACACGCCTCATGACACGATCGACGTGCTTTCGGCGGACAGCCTGCAGATCGTCGGGGAAGTCGTGCTGACCGCCCTCCCCGAGATCACGAGACGCTTCGTCGTCGACCGCGCCAGGACCAGGCGATGAGTCAGACGACCGATCGCGGCGGGCGACGCATCCACTTCCTCGAGCACGGCGAAGGTGAGCCGATCATCCTCGTACCGGGTCTTGGCGGTGGCGCCCGCGTGTTCGGCACGCTGCCGCGGCGTTTCGGCCGGAACGGATTCCGCTGTCTGTCGGTCGACCCCGTCGGACTCCCCCCGTCGGGGCCGTTGCCGGATGGCGAATTCGTGTTCGACGACGCCGCCGACGATCTGATCGCCGTGCTCGACGCAACCGGCGTCGAACGAGCGACCCTCGTCGGAACCTCGCTCGGCGGCAAGACCGCGCTCACCGCTGCTGCACGACACCCGGAACGCGTCGCACGACTCGTCATGCTCGCGTCCGCGGCGTACACCTCGCAGCGCGCCCGACGGGTCTACAGCTTCTTCCAGACGATCGCGGAGAAGCTCGAGCCCACCGAATTCGCGGTCGTCGTCGCGCCGTTCCTGTTCGGTCGGACTTTCCACCAGAACCTGCCCGCGGTCGTCGACGACATCATCCGCGCGACGCGACCGACGGCCGACGCGCGCGCCCTGATGCAATCCCAGGCCAAGGCGCTGCGGAGCTTCGACGGATTGAGTCTCTGCCAGGCGGTTCGATGCCCGACCCTCTGCGTCGCGGGACTCGAGGACACCCTGACCGGCGTGGACGAGGTGCGAACGACCGCCGAGGCGATCCGGACAGCCGAGTACCTCGAGATCGCCGACGCCGGCCACACGCTGCTGCTCGAGAGCCCGGCGACGTTCGACGCGGTCTGCTCGTTCGCCGCTGCGCGGAGCTGAGAGCCATCGCCATCGTCCCGCGTCCGGGTTGAAGTGGTCGGAGCCTCCGTCGTTGCGAGCCCGAGTGAGGCC
>JAGQQZ010000140.1 GCA_020425915.1 Planctomycetota bacterium
CACGCACGAGCCGCGCGGCTCGCGAACGAGCAGGCAGCCGAGGCCACGCGACGGAACCTGCTGCGGCGCGAAGCGGAGTGGATGCGCCGCGGTCCACCGGCGCGGACCACCAAGGCCAAGGCCCGGATCGAGCGCTATCAGGCCCTCGTGGACGACGCCCCCGACGAACCGGGGCGCGACCTCGCGTTCGAGATCCCGGCCGGGCCGCGGCTCGGCGAGAAGGTGCTCCGATTCGAGGGCGTGCGGGCCGGATACGGCGACCACGTGCTGCTCGACGGACTCGATCTGGAGATCGGCGCCCGGACCCGACTCGGCATCGTCGGTCCGAACGGCGCGGGCAAGAGCACGTTCCTCAAGCTCTGCCTCGGCGAGCTCGAGCCGAGCGCCGGCGAAGTGATCCGCGGGTCGACGGTTCGGTTCGCGACGATCGACCAACGACGTTCCGATCTCGACCCGACGAAGACCGTCGTCGAGGAAGTCTCCGGCGGGAACGACTGGATCGTCGTCGACGATCGACGGATCCGCGTGGAATCGTTCCTCGAGCAGTTCCTGTTTCCCGGCCCGATGCGACGCAGCCGGATCGAAGCACTGTCCGGAGGTGAGAAGAACCGCGTGCTGCTGGCCAAGTTGCTCAGCGCCGGCGGCAACGTGCTGGTGTTGGACGAACCGACGAACGACCTCGACCTGATGACGTTGCGCGTCCTCGAGGAGGCGCTCGTCGCGTTTCCTGGCGTGGTCCTGGTCGTCAGCCACGATCGGTACTTCCTCGACCGCGTCGCGACCCGCATCCTGCACTTCGACGGTCGCGGCGGCCACCAGGTGCACGAAGGGGATCTCAGCGGCCTGCTCGACCGATTGGCCGCCGAGCGCAGCGCAGCCGAGAAGGAAACCGCCCGTGCGAAGACGAAACGACCGTCGCCTGGCCCGGAGAAGCCGAAGCCCGTCAAGCTCAGCACGCGCGAACACGCCGAACTCGACGAGCTCCCCGATCGCATCGCCACCGCAGAAGCGGCGATCGCGCGCCTCGACGAGGCGCTCGTCGACCCGTCGGCGTGGCAGGACGGATCGACACGCGGTGCGGAACTGACACGGGATCGAGAACGGCAGCAAACCGAGCTCGACGAACTCTACGCCCGCTGGGAGGAACTCGAGACGCGCCGCGAAGCCTCTATTGGATCGTGAACGTCAGCCCCTTCGACGCGACCAGGCCCATCGAACCGCAGTCGTCGAGGAACAGGAACTGGGCGTGGAGTTGCAACCCCGACGGCGTGCCCGCCGGGATCGGTAGCGAGCGGCGGGCGGTGCCTCCGGATCCCACGGTGGCCGGCGGCTGCGCGGGCAACAGCGTCCCGACGTCCACCCAGAAGTCGACACCGAAGAAGTTGAGCGGGGTCGCCAGCGGCTGTGTCGCGAGGAAGACCCCGCCGGTACGCCCGACCCGCGCGTCGTAGCAGATCAGCGCGAAGTCCGCGTTGCCCGGTGCCGCGGTCGAGCCGACCGACGTGCCGAGTTGGTGCCGCGTACAGGTCGTCGAGGGTTGCCCGTAGTCGACGCCACCGATCGCGACCGGCGTCAGCGCGTTGCCGGCGACGAACGGGACCGTTCCGCTGACGGTCGGAGTCAGACCGAGCGAGAAGTCGTCGTAGAGTCCGTCGAGACTCAACACGAGCGCGGACGGCGCGACCAACAGCGACGCGTTCATCGTGTCGAGGATCTCCGCCTGCGTGCGCGCGAACGGCCAGATTCGGAACTCGTCGATCTCGCCGTTCCAGACCTCGTGTCCCGCAGTCGAGTCGTCGCCGTTCCCCACCCGCAGGAAGCCCGACGTGCTCGCGAGGTTGCCGCCCGAGGCGGGCGTGGTCCCGACCGGCATCCCGTTGATGTACAGCGTGAGATCCCGGTTGTCGTACGTCGCGGCCACGTGGGTCCAGGCGGCGAACTCGCCGGGGACGAAGTTGTAGCTGACGCTCTGGCCGCCCTGCCCGGTGACGATCTTGAACGTGAGGACGAGGTTGTTGGTGGAACCCGCCTGCACGCGTAGGAAGTAGTTCTCCGCGCCGGGCGTGACATTGTGTCGGCAGATCGTCGGCCAGTAGCTCGAACCGGTCGGCACGGTCGAGTCGTCGTACGTCATCCAACACTCGACCGTCATCTCCCGGTCGGGGATCGTGCGAGAGTCGGCGGGGAAGTCGAGGTGATCGTCCGTCCCTCCGGTGACCAGCTGGATCGCCTGCTGGGAGGTCGCGCACGTGGCGATGATCGAACCGAGGAGGCAGATGCGTGCGAGCGGGTGGGTCATGCCCGGATTCTAGCGCAAAGCCGAGGTGCCGTAGGTTCGCGTGATGGTTCGATGATGACGAGCCGTTGGTGACCGCTACACTCGAACCTGTGAGGTGACGCACTGAGGAAACTCTCCGCACTGTTCGGGCTCATCGGCGCGGCGTTGCCTGCGCAACATCCGGGCCCCTCCGGATTCTCGGTCCTGCGCGACGGATCGGTGCCGGTCGCCGAGCGCGGTGAACTGCTCTGGCGGGAACTCGCCTGCGCAGCGTGTCACGACGATCCGCGGACCGCGACGCGGCGTGCGCCACGTCTCGACGACATCGGGGCGCGGGTCAACCCTGCCTGGCTGCGGCGCTTCCTCGACGACCCTCGAGCGACGAGACCGGGATCACCGATGCCGCGCCCGGCGCCTGGCACGGTCGACGCAGAGCGGGGCCTCCTGATCGAAGACCTGGTTCGCTATCTCGTCTCGCGCGGCGGGCCGATGCCGGAGCCGAAGTCGACGGCCAGCGCACCCTCGGTGGTCGCGGGACAGCAGCTGTTCGACCGGATCGGCTGCGCCGCGTGCCATCCGCCCAGCGATGGTCGCGCGACCGACGGACCGTCGGTCGAGTTCGGAGATCTGGCCGGCAAGTGGTCGGCGGACGCACTGGTCGCATTCCTCCGCGATCCGTTCGAGACGCGCCCCGCCGGGAGGATGCCGCACTTCGACCTGACACCGCCCGAGGCGCACGACCTCGCGATGTTCCTGCTGCGCGGTCAGATCGACAACCCGGCGACCGCCGACCGCCCCCTGACGAGACCGGGACTGCGGTACGAGTACTTCGAGGCTCAACTCGATCGACTCCGCGACGGCGCGCTCGACGACCTCGAACCGTCGGCGAGCGGGTTCGCCGAGGGCGTCGGCCTGGACGTGCCGTGCGACGTGCGCGAAGACTACGTCGCGCTGCGCTTCACCGGCCACCTGGTCGTGCCGCTGGACGGAGATTACGAGTTCTTCCTGTCCTCGGACGACGGCTCGATGCTCTGGATCGACGGACGACTCGTCGTCGATCACGACGGGCTCCATGCGCCCTCCACCGAATCCGCGAAGCTCCGACTCACCTCCGGTTCGCACGAGATCCGGATCGAGTGGTTCGAGTACGGTGGCGGCGAGCAACTCGAGCTCGGCTGGAGCGGACCGGAGTTCGGACGCCGCCCCGTGCC
>JAGQQZ010000141.1 GCA_020425915.1 Planctomycetota bacterium
GAACCCGATCAACCCGTGCAACACCGGCATCGGGAACTGCGGGTCTTGAACCTCGAGCGGATCACCCATCCACACCGAACTCAGGTTCCGGTTCAGCACTCCGCTGATGTCGATGAACGGCGTGTGCCCCGGATACGTCACGAGGCACCCGGCCACCGAGCCAGGTTGCGGCCCGGTCGGCGGCCAACCGACGCAGTACGAAGTGTTCTGCACCTGACCCGACTGCTCGCTTCGAAACGCCGACGACCATGACTGCGGCGGGAACCACGGCAACAACTGTTCGGGCGTCGCCATGATCCGTCGCATCAACTCGTTGCCGCCGGGATCGAGCGCACAGATCGCGTCGACCTTGTCGGTCTCCTCGAGCTTGGCCTTGGTCGAGACCTTCGTGCCACTCGGATACTTGTAGGCCTTCGGTGCGGGCACCAACCCGCCACCGCCTCCGCCGCCCGCACCGGCGCCGCCGGCGCCAGCAGGGGTCGCTCCCGGCGGGCAGAGGAACGGCAGCGGCACCCACAGGATCTCGTCCAGCGTCGCCACGTCGGTCGAGAACAGCATCTCGCAACGCACGACGTCGACCGCGACAGCGTCCACTTCGTCGTCGACGTCGAGACCGAGGTCCGCGTAGGTCAGGAACGGCGTCGGCGGATCCCAACTCGCCCCGTTCCAGAGCGTGCGGAAGATCGTGCCCCCGCTCGGCGAGGTCCCGGCCCACCACGAGGCGTCGACGAGGCCCTTGGTCGCGTTGCTGACCGAGAAGAAAGCCATCGGCACCGACTGCGCCGGATCGAGGAACGCGAGCAGCGACGGGTTGTCGGCGTAGAGCAACGCGAGGTAGAGGTCGTGCGCGTCCATCTCGGGCTTGTCCACCGTGTCCGGCGCTCCCGGCGGAGCAGGGTCCGCGACGATGTCCATCTCGGTCGCGTCCTGCGCACGATAGGTCTCGTCGGCGACGCCCGGCGGGACGGCCGAACCCTCGAGGATGTAGAAGAACAGGTCACCGCCCGCGCGGTGCACCGTGTCGTCGTACTCCGCGCGGATCGCGCTGCCCGACTGCCCGGTCGAGTCCTTGGTCACCGAGAACGTCAGTCCGCCCCAGTGGAACGGCGGTATCAGCACGTTGCCGTCGCCGTCGCTGAGGATCCAGTCCAGCCCGATCGAGAACGCATCGATATCCGGAGGCGTCGGATCGAACTGCAGGATCGCGGCGGTCGTGTAGTCGACGCCGGAGCCGGCGTACGGGAACTCTCCCGGCTTGCCGCTGCCGGGCACGGCGCCGTCGTCTTTGAAGCCGATGGTCTTGACCAGGATCTTCGTGGCGTCGCCGGCGTAGCCGGTCGTCTCGTCGTCGACCGACAAGGCGTGCGGCACGCCGACCAGCACGGACTTCGACTGCGCCGCAGCACTGGCCGCCATCGCCAGGCCCAACACGCAGGAGGTTCGGAGAGCATTCATGGTTCGCGGGAGGCAGGAGGAGGGTGGCTAGCCATCGCGATGGTCCAGCCGTTGGGACTGCTGCTCGAACAGCGCACGAATGACGTCGAGCTGCTCGGACCGCAATCGATCGGGAGTGGTGGGAAGGAACCGCGCGAGGCTGCGCAGCAGGAGCGGGTTCAGCGGATCGAAGCTCGCGATCTCGAGATATCGATCGAGCAGCTTCGACTCGTCGCCTTCGACGAGCGTCGCAATCAGCGCACGCTCGCGCAGCGCGCTCGAGCGCTCCCGCTGGCGTAGATCTTGCGCGAGCAGTTCATCGTAGCTCTCGACGGCACGTCGTGCGTGCTCGATGGCGACGTCTTGCTGTGTCCAGTAATCCTCGAGCGCCCAGTGGAACAGCACCTGCGCAATCGCCCGCGGTCGATACACGCCCTCACGCAGCGTGCCCTCGCGCGGAATGCGCTCGGCGTACTCGAGCGCCTCGGCGAACCGCCGCCGCTCGATCATGATCTGGGACATCTCGTGGAGCGTATTCCAGATCCACGGCCGCACCGCATGAGCCTGGCGGAGACAGCGCTCGGCTTCGTCGAGCATGCCGAGGTTCTTGTAAGCCACGCCCAGGTTGTGCATCGGTCCGTGCCGTCCAGGGCGCAATTGCAGCGACTGCTGCAGCGGCTCGATCGCATCCGAATAACGGCCTTGGTAGCAGCAACTCGCGCCGATCACGTGCCGGGTGCGCGCGGTCGGATGGCCGTACACGCCCTCGAGTTGCCATGCCGCGTCGTGAGCCGCTTGGAAGTCCCCCACGCTCAACAGCGCGATCAGTCGCAGATCGCGAGCCGGCAAGTACGACTGCGCCTGATCCAAGAGTTCGAGCGCGTGTTGGTACGAACGGTACCCCTTGCGCATCCGGATCTCGTGGAACGCGGCGACGAACCGATCGACGTCGGTCTCCGGCTCCGGCATCCCCTCCAGATCGATCGCCGTCACGCCGAACGCGTCCGACCTCGACGCGCGGTACCGCGCCGCGAGCGCGACGAGGTAACGCGAACTCGCCCGCGACTCGAGTTCGGCCGCGTCACGCGCGGCGGACGCGTGGTCGCCGACGTCCTGGAACGTCGCCATCCGCGCGACCCGGGTCGCGTGGTCGTTGGGATCGAGTTCGAGGATCCGATCCAAGGCCGCGAACTGCTGGGCGCGCTCGGCGACGCCGACCTCCGCGCGCTTCTCCGGGTAGCTCTCGAAGGTGTGCAGGGCGGGCAGCGACGCGAGCAGCTCCGCCTTCTCACGACGCGCCGAGATCGCCGACAGCTCGAACCACATCGGAACCGAGACGAGCGCCGCGACGGACGCGAACGTCGCGATCGAACGCGCGGGCCGTCGCCGGACCGACCGCCACGCGCGGCCGGCGAACCCGAGCGGCCGCACGCCGACCGGGCGGTGGCCGAGGAACGCGCGCAGGTCGCCC
>JAGQQZ010000142.1 GCA_020425915.1 Planctomycetota bacterium
CGGCTCCAGATCATCGAGAGCCTGACCAGGCTCGGGGCGAAGCGGGGCGTCTCGGCAGCCGCAGACCTCCTCGCGTCGAAGAGCCTCGCGCTCCGACAGCACGTGCTCGAGTACCTGACGGCGACGGACACCGAACGCATCGCCATGGAGCGCGTCGTCGCGGCACTCTCGAACGAGCCCTCCGAACAGCTGCTGCCGGCATACGTCGCCTACTTCAAGTCGAATCCGACGCGCGACGACGCCGCCGCGCGCGCGCTCGCCGAACTCGCCGGCAAGAATCGGCTGGCGTTCACCGAGCAGCGAGACCTGATCCGGACGATCGGAGAAGTCGCGCCGATCGGACACAAGCCGAGCATCACGACGCTGACCGCGATCATCGAGGCGACCGAGAACGCCGGGGAACTCGAGATCGCCGCGGCACTGTCGCTCGACGCCCTCGGTGACCGCGACGGCATCAAGCAGGTCGACCGCAGGCTCGATCAGCTCGTCAAGCGATCACGGAACGACGCCGAGGCCCTCGCCACCCGCGCGAACTGGGAGCGCGAACGCGGCGAATGGCGCGCGGCGATCCGCGACTACGAATCCGCGATCAAGGCGAGCAAGTCCTCGTCGAGCCAGGCGATGTACCACCTGCAGATCGCGCGCTGCGAGGCGCACCGCGGCAAGTGGTCTCGCGTCCGCGCCTCGCTCAAGGACTCCGGACTCGGTCGACGAACGATCGAACGAGAGGCCGCGAACGACCCCGAGTTCGCCAAGGCGCTCGAGAAGGACACCGTCCGGAAATACCTCGAATCGCTCGAGTAGCCCGTTTCCCGCATCGTTGACCCGGGGACCGCGACGACCCAAGATGTGCGCTGGCGCATTCGCCTCCCCCCACGAGTTCCGATTTTGACCACGAGTTCCATGGACGTTCAGGTCGCCGAGACCGGCCCGTGCCGCCGCACGCTTTCGATCAAGATCCCCGCCGAGCAGGTCAAGCAGCACCTGGACCAGATGTTCCGTGCTGCCGCCAAGCAGGTCGACCTGAAGGGCTTCCGCAAGGGGAAGGTCCCGCGCGCCGTGCTCGAGAAGAAGTACGGACCGGCGATCCAGGCCGAGGCCAAGGAGCAGTTGGTGCGCCGATACGTCGCCGAGGCGTGCCAGGAGCACGAACTCGTGACGGTAGGACGCGCCAAGCTCGAGGGACTCACCGAGGAGCCCCTCGCCGCTGACACGGCGGTCGAGTTCCAGGTGCATCTCGACATCCGGCCGCAGGTGGAACTGGGCGACCTCGAAGGCATGAAGGCGACCGCGGAACCGACCGAGGTCACCGACGAGGACATGGAGAAGGCCCTCGGCGACCTCGCCGCGCAGAAGCGGACGCTCGAAGCCGTCGAAGACGCGGTCGCCGACGGCGACTTCGCGCGGGTCGACATGACCTACCGCAACGAGGCGGGCAACGAAGTCTCGAAGCGCGAAGGTGCCCAGATCAACCCGAACATCCCGATCGCGGGCACCGAGCCCGAGTCGTTCAAGAGCCAACTGGTCGGGGCGGAGAAGGGCGCCACGATCACGTTCGACCTCACGTTCCCGGAGACGTTCGAGAAGGAGGAGGTCCGCGGCAAGCCCGGCAAGGTCGAGGTCGTGATCCACGAGGTGCTGCGGGTGCAGAACGCCGCTCTGGACGACGAGCTGGCGAAGTCCTTCGAGTTCGACACGATGGACGCGCTCAAGGAAGAGCTGCGGAAGCGGATCGGCGAGCAGAAGGAGATCAACGAGAAGTCTCGGCAGTCGGACATGCTGATGTCGAAGGTCGTCGAGGACCACCCGTTCGACCTTCCGGAAGGCATGGTCGAGGACGAGATCGCGCACGGCCTCGCGCAGTTCGAACAGCGCATGCGCCAGGAAACCCAACTCGACGACGACCAGATCAAGCAGAAGCTCGAGGAGGCCCAAGAGCCTGCTCGGGAGGAAGCCGAGCGCCGCGTGCGGATGTTCTTCGTCATCGACGCGATCGCCCGGAAGTACGAGCTCGGCGTGACCGAACAGGACGTCGAGCTTGAATTCCAGGCGGTGGCAGCGCACCACAACACGACCGTCGACGAGGTGCGCGAGCACTACGGCAGCAGCCAGGAGACGATGAATCAGGTCCGGCTGGCGCTGCTCGAACGCAAGGTGCGCGATTTCCTCAGAGAGAAGGCCGAAATCACCGATAAGTAGGCCGTGACAGACATCCCCCACATCGGCATCCGAGCATGAGCCCACAGAACTCCTACTACGTCCCGTTCGTCATCGAGAAGACCGGCCGCGGGGAACGGCAGTACGACATCTACAGCCGCCTGCTCGAGGACCGGATCATCTTCATCGGCACGCCGATCGACGACTCGGTCGCGAACTCGGTCATCGCTCAACTCCTCTACCTGCAGAAGGAGAACAAGAACCAGGACATCAGCCTGTTCTTGAACTCTCCGGGCGGATCGGTCACCGCCGGTCTCGCGATCTACGACACGATGCAGTTCGTGCAGTGCCCGGTCTCGACCTACTGCATCGGACAAGCTGCGTCGATGGGCGCGGTGCTGCTGGCGGCCGGCGCGACCGGCAAGCGCCACGCGCTGCCGCACGCACGCATCATGATCCACCAGCCGTGGGGTGGCGTGCAGGGCACGGCGGCGGACATCGAGATCCAGGCCGAGGAGATCCTGCGTCTCAAGACAACGTTGAGTTCGATCCTCAGCCGTCACACGAACAAGCCGCTCGATACGGTCATGGACGACAGCGACCGTGACTACTTCATGAGCGCCGAGGAAGCGCGCGACTACGGCCTGATCGACGAGATCGTCGAAACGACCGGTGTCGTGACCGCCTGACCTCTCGCGACTTCCTCCCCTCGAATCCCCTTCCGGCCTGCGCGCCGGAGCGTATCGCCCTCGAATCCGTTATGATGCGGCCACGTGGGGTCCGGCGCTCCGAGCGCATGGCCACGTAGCAGACCGATCATGACGAGAACCAACAGTGGCAAAGGACGCTCGGTGGAACGCTGCACGTTCTGCGAGAAGTCGCGCCATCACGTCAAGTCGCTGATCGCCGGTCCGCCCGGCGTCTACATCTGCGACGAGTGCATCGAGATCTGCAACACGATCCTCAAGGAAGAGGACCGTCGTTCGCGCAGCAGCGGCAGTGCGCCGACCTTCGTCAAGGACATGGTCCTCAAGGACAAGGTCCCGACGCCGGCGGAGATCCACAAACGGCTCGGCGAGTACGTCATCGGCCAGGAGGAAGCGAAGCGCATCCTCTCGGTCGCGGTCTACAGCCACTACCGCCGTCTGCACGCTCGGTTCCACAACCCGGAACTCGACCTCGAGAAGAGCAACATCCTGCTGGTCGGACCGACCGGCTCGGGCAAGACGCTGCTCGCGAAGACGCTCGCTCGACTGCTCGACGTTCCGTTCGCGATCGCGGACGCGACGACCCTGACCGAGGCCGGCTACGTCGGCGAGGACGTCGAGAACATCCTGCTCAAGCTGCTGCAAGCCGCCAACTTCGACGTCGAGCGAGCGCAGCAGGGCATCGTCTACATCGACGAGATCGACAAGATCGGCCGCACGACGCAGAACGTGTCGATCACCCGGGACGTCTCCGGTGAGGGCGTGCAGCAGGCGCTGCTGAAGATCCTCGAGGGCACGGTCGCGAACGTTCCGCCGCAGGGCGGGCGCAAGCACCCGGAGCAGAGCTACATCCAGGTCAACACCGACAGCATCCTGTTCATCGTCGGCGGGACCTTCTCGGGCATCGAGGAGTTCATCGCCCGCCGCTTGGGTCAGCAGGTGATGGGCTTCAACCAGCAGTCGAAGGGTCCGGCGCCGATCGGCATCGAGAAGATGAAGGATCGCGACCTGCTGATCCCACACCTCGACCAGAAGGACCTCGTCGACTTCGGCCTGATCCCGGAATTCGTCGGACGCCTCCCGGTCGTCACCCCACTGCGGTCGTTGACGAAGGACGAGGTCGTGTCGGTGATGACGCAGCCGAAGAACGCCCTCGTCAAGCAGTACCAGGCCTACTTCGAGATGGAGAAGGCCACGCTCGAGTTCACCGACGACGCGTTGTCGCGGATCGCCGAGATCGCGATGGAGCGCGAGACGGGTGTCCGCGCGCTGCGGTCGATCTTCGAGGACCTCCTGCTGGACATGCGCTACTCGCTGCCGACGAACAAGGACACCAACCGCTATCTGATCACGTCCGAGATCGTCGAGGAGCGCGTCGGTACCGGACGCCGTAGCAACGGCGGCTCGTCCGCCAAGCGCGACTCGGCATGACACGGCCGGCGCTCGCCGGCATGTCCGACGCCGAGCTCGCCGAAGCCGTCGAGTCGTGTGGCGGCAAGCCGTTCCAGGCCCGCCAGATCGCCCACTGGGTGTTCAAGC
>JAGQQZ010000143.1 GCA_020425915.1 Planctomycetota bacterium
AGTACGTCCGCAAGATCGGGATCGCGCTGCGCGAGCGGCAGGAAGCACTCGGCAAGCTCGTGAGCTGGGAGTGCGGCAAGATCTACCAGGAGGGGCTCGGGGAGATCCAAGAGTGCATCGACATCGCGGACCTTGCGGTCGGTCTGTCCCGACAGCTGTTCGGACTGACGATCGCTTCGGAACGTCCCCAACACTCGATGCGTGAGACCTGGCACCCACTCGGCACGGTCGGGATCATCACGGCGTTCAACTTCCCCGCTGCGGTGTGGGCGTGGAACTCGATGCTGTCCCTCGTCTGTGGCAACGCGAACGTCTGGAAGCCGTCGCTCAAGACGCCGCTGACCGCGATCGCGATGACGCGTGTCGTCGCCGAGATCCTCGAACCGGACGGATTCGGCCCGCTCGTCGGCCTGATCGTCGGCGCGGACGCCACCGTCGGCAGCGCGATGCTCGACGACAAGCGACTGCCGCTGATCAGTGCGACGGGATCGACGCGAATGGGCAGGATCGTCGGTGAACGCGTCGGCAAGCGCCTCGGACGCTCGCTGCTCGAACTCGGCGGCAACAACGCCCTGATCGTCCTCGAGGAAGCGGATGTCGAAATGGCGGTTCGCGCCATCGTGTTCGGTGCCGTCGGCACGGCGGGCCAGCGCTGCACGACGACGCGCCGCGTGCTCGTCCACAAGAACATCGCGCGCGATCTCGAGAAGCGCCTGGTCGAGGCCTACTCGACCGTCAGCATCGGCAACCCGCTCGACGAGAACACGCTCATGGGACCGCTGATCGACGACGACGCGGTCGAGATGTACGAGAGAGCGATCTCCGCAGCCCGCGATCAAGGCGGTGAAGTCCTGTGCGAATCAGGCCGCCTGACCCTCGACGGCGACGAAGCCGGCGGACACTACGTCCGGCCGACGATCATCCGTGCGAAGCACGACATGGCGATCGTCAAGGAGGAGACCTTCGCTCCAATCCTCTACGTCATCGAGATCGACGACGTGGAGCAGGCGATCGCGATCCAGAACGATGTCCCACAAGGACTCAGCTCTGCGATCTTCACGCTCAACGTGCGCCACGCGGAGCGCTTCCTGTCGGCGGTGGGGTCCGACTGCGGCATCGCGAACGTCAACATCGGCACGTCGGGAGCCGAGATCGGTGGTGCGTTCGGCGGTGAGAAGGAGACGGGTGGTGGACGCGAGTCCGGCTCCGACTCGTGGAAGGCCTACATGCGGCGTCAGACGAGCACCGTGAACTGGGGCACCGAACTCCCGCTCGCCCAGGGCATCCAGTTCGGGTCTTGAAAGAGTTCGACTTCGTCGTTCCGGCCTCCACCGCGAACCTCGGCCCTGGATTCGGCGTGCTCGGGCTCGCACTCGACATGCCGTACCGGGTCAAGGTGCGCGAGTCCGACGTCGAAGGCATGGTCGTCGAGCGACCCGGTGCGCTGCTCGGCACCGCGCTCGACATGCGCCATGACGCGTTGCTGCGCAGCCTACGGGCAGCCACCGATCGATGGTCGACCAAGACGCCACGCGGGCTCTCGATCGTCGTCGAGGGGATCGCCCCGCGCGATTGCGGGCTCGGCACCAATTCGGCGGACTACGCGGCAGGAGCGGGGATCGCGTTGCGCTATTCCAACGACCTCCCGGCCGCGGACGACGTGCTCGAACTCCTGGTCTCGCTCGGCAGCGATCCCGGCCACGGCGCTGCCGCCCTCGTCGGCGGCCTCGCGATCGCGATCCACGACGTCGCCCGCGCTCGCCAATCCAAGTTCCGGATCCTACGCGCGCCGATCGCTCCGGCCTGGCATTGCGTCGTCGCCTCGCCGAACGTCGAAACGACGACCGCCGAAGGGAATCGGATCGTCCCCGCGACCCTCCCCCACGGCATCGTCTCGCGAACCAGCGGGAGACTCGCCGGGTTGCTCCGCGCACTGGAGACCGGCGACGAATCGATGCTGGCGTTCTGCCTCGTCGACGAATCGCACGTGCCGTTCCGACTGGGCGTCGCGCCAGGCATCCGCGAAGCGATCGAAGCAGCGACCGAGGCCGGCGCGGCGGGCGCAACGATCTCCGGACATGGGCCGGCGATCATTGCACTGACGACCAATTCGTCGAAATGCGAACGAATCGCCGAAGCGGCACGCGCAGGCTTCGAGTCGGCGGGAACGAAGTCATCGAGCTGGATCTGCAAGCCGCTCGAGGTCGGGGCGATGCCCACGCGCCCCGAGCACTGATCCGGAGCGACGGCTACGAGCGCGACTGCAACCGCGCGACATCCACGCGCGACGCGCGCATCACGAGCGTGAACGCGAGCGCGACGCCGAGCGCGCCGAACAGCATGTCGAACCCGTGGAGGTTGTAGAGCACGCGACGCCGGACGGTGCGGCTCGCGGCCTCCCCGGCCGACCATTCGTCGAACGTGATCATCGATGCCCGTTCGTCGCGGCTGCGCTCCGCCGCGAACTCCGCCGCGATCGCGCGCTCGGCAGACGCGAGTTTGCCGCCGACGATCGAGACGAACGCGAACAGCGCCGCGACGACCGCCATCCGATTGCCGCGTCCTCCCGCCAACACACAAGCCCCACCGACCAGTCCACCGACCAGCAACGCAACGATCCCGTACTCCTCACCCACGAGCCCGGCGACCGCAACCCAGGCGACGGTGCCGAGCACCCCACCAATGATGCAGGCGGTATTGGCCAGCCCTCGATTGCGGCACGGGAGCTCCTCGGGGCGCAACGCATGCGCACATGCATCCAGGTCCGCATCCAGCATTTCGCGGCGCTCGACCATCGTTCCTCCGATCGATGGGTCAGGACGTGGCAGGGAAGTGGTGGGCCGTGCTGGATTCGAACCAGCGACTTCGACCGTGTGAAGATCGCACTCTGACCAACTGAGTTAACGGCCCTTCCGCGCGAGAAGATAGCCTTCCGGCCGCACGATTCAACCTCGTGACAAGTCGTGAATCAGGCACTCGGCGCCGGGACGAGCGCCGGGAGTTCGATCACGAATCGTGCCCCGCCCAGGGCCGAGGACTCGCAGCGGATCGAACCGCCGAGCTGCCGCAGGGTGGCTGCGCAGATCGAGAGCCCCATCCCGGTGCCAGGCGGCTTGTCGACGAGAGTGTCGCCGAGCTGGGTCAGACGCTCGAAGATCGCCTCGCGTTGGTCCTCGGGCACGCCAGGCCCCGCGTCGTCGATACCGATCGTGATGACCCCAGCTGCCGTCACCATGTCGACCACGATCGACGAATCGGGGTCGGCGAACTTGATCGCGTTGTCCAGCACGTTGGCGAACACGGACGCGAGCCGCGAACGATCGACTCGCGACTGTGCATCGGAGTCGATGGTGCATTCGATGTGGATCCCACGGGTCGCCGCGCGTTCAGCGAACACCGACACCGAACTGCGAAGGACGTCCGCCACGCAGACGTCCTCGAACTCCCATTCCACGTCTCCCGCTTCGAGACGGGAATACTCGAGCACGTTGTCGACCAGGCGGTGCAGGCGTTTGCTCTCCTCCTGGATGATGTCGAGGAACTCCCGCGACTCGGGAGACTGCTCGGTCATCTGACACACGATCTCCGTGTAGGCGATGATGTTGGTCAGCGGAGTGCGAAGCTCGTGCGAGACCGACGACAGGAACTCGTCCTTGAGGCGCGCGATCTCGTGACTCTTGGTGACGTCGTGGAGCACGATCAGCGTTCCACAGCTCTGCGAATCCCCGGGCGTGCGCACTCGGGAGACCTCGATGTCGAGGATGCGCTCGGCGTACTCGACGGCTGCGAACATGCGGCCGTTGCCGCCTGCTTCGATCCGCTGGAGCGACTCGCTGACGAGTTCCAGCAGACTGCCTCGGATCACGTCTGCGAGCGCCCGGCCTTCGAACGCGCCCGACGCGCCGACGATGTCCTTCGCCGCCTGGTTCGCCAACACGACCTCGCGTCGCGAATTGACGACGATCACTCCATCGACGAGGGTCCGAAGGACGGCATGGATGCGGTCGAACGCCGCCTCGACCGAGAGCAACTTCGCCTGGCTCAGTTGGCTGTTCTCGATCGACGCGGTCATGTATTGGTTGACCCGACGCGCGAGGTTGCGCACCGATTGCGCACCGATGTCGGACACACGAATCGTCTCACCGCCGTAGATCCGGTCGACGATCGAGGCCGCTTCCACGAGCGGGAGGGTGAAGTCCCGGTGGACCGACTCGATCAGTCGTCGTCGCGCCCACCAAACGGTCGCGACCGCGCATGCGGCGAGCACGCCGGCCGCCACGACATCGATCATCCCCAAGGCGAGCGTAACGACACTCGGAACGACCGCAACGCACGGGGCGGTCCAAGCTGCCCCGCCCCGCCAGCGCGGGATGATGGGCAGACTAGAACCTTGGCTGTGGCGAGAACCAGTCATCCTACGCCCGTCGTATCGACATGTCGGGACCGGTCGCTTGACCCCCGCTCACCGCACTCGGGAGGCCAGATCGGCGGATTGCCGTTTCCGGGTACAGGACCCGTGCAAGTCGCGCCGATAGGTACGACGAACTCTGTTCTCGTCGGAGCCCTGACATGGCGATTCTCACGACGGTCGTCGGCGCGATCTGCGCGCTGGCGCCCCAACAAACTCCTAGTTCCGTTCCGGTCGCCGGCAATCCGTTCCACCGCGCCGAGGCCTTTCCCAAGAGCGCCACGTTCCTGGCGAGCTGGAACCCGACCGTGGACACTCCGTGGCCACGGATCGTCGAGGCGCTTCCGCGAGAACTGCAGTCGACGCTCCCTCGACTCGGTCGATTCGTATCCGACTACCTCGAGTTGTCGCATGCAGAACTGAACGCAGTGCTCGAGGCGCGCGGCTCGTTCGGGATCTGGAGCGAGACGTCGAACGAGCACGGGGTCGGTTGGATGCTCCTGCTCGACTGCGGGAACGACGCCGACCGACTCGTCGCCGCGCTCGAGCGCGTGACCGGCGAGAAGCTCGACGCGGGCCTCAAGATCGCCACGCTCCGTTCGCCGACCGGTCTCGACGTTGCGTTCGGACGTCATCGTGACACGCTCTTGTTCGGCTCTTCGACCGAAGTGCTCGAAGAAGCGACCATCCGGCTCGAACGGGCGCCGAACGCCTCGCAGTCGGCCCACGACAACATCCGATTCCAGCGCTTCCTGTCGCAGTGCAAGGAAGACGTGTCGAGCGGTGACTCGTTCGTCTCCGCGTACGTCGACGTGTCGAACTTGCTCGATGCCTGGATCAGCTCGACGCCGACTGCGGATCGCGATCGCGCGGTCTCGATCCGCGATGCGCTGAAGCTCGGACAGGTCTTCGCGCTCGGCTACTTCGCGCGCAATGCCGGCAACAAGACACACGAACACGTCCGTGTCTGCTTCCCGGAACCGCGCAACGGAGTCCCGGCACTCCTCGCCGGTCCTGGCGGCAAGCTCGAGACCGACGTCGCCGACTTCGTGCCGGCGGAGACACCGTCGTTGACCGTGTTCCATCTCGACACGGACGCTCTCCTCACGACGGCCCTCGACTGCTTGAGCGCCGTCGACGCGAACGCCTCGAACGGCTTCCGCTCGATGCTGCGGACCGTGAGTGCGAA
>JAGQQZ010000144.1 GCA_020425915.1 Planctomycetota bacterium
ATCCGGTCGCTGCCGATCTGTTCGGTCCAGGTGATCCGGTCGAGGAACACGTAGCCCGCTGCCTCGATCGCGGACTTCTCGTTCTCGGTGTACGGATCCTCACGCCACTTCTCCTCCTCCTCGTCCGGCTTCTTCGGCGGGCGCTTGTCGCGCTGACCGAGAGCCGGCATCGCGAGGATCGGCAGCATGGCGAGCGCGAGCCAGCGACCGAGGCCGCGGCTCGCGCTGCGAGGCGTTTCGCTACTTGGCGTCAACGACGGGCTCGAGCGGGGGCGTCGGGATCAGCCCGAGATCGAACAGCTTGTCCTTGCGCGCGTCCGCCTCGGCTCGGTCCTTGTCGAGCTTGTCGATCTTGCGCTGGAGCGAGCGGACCTTCGAGGACTTCGGGCCGTACTTTAAGAGCACGTCGTCGAGCCGCGAGAGGTAGTCGTCCCGGCGGATGTCGAGCAGGTCGTAGTAGTTGAGGAGCTTGCGGATCTCCTTGAGGGCGCGGTCCGCGTCCTTCTTGTAGCGCTCCTCGAGGACCTTCCGCATCTGCTTCCAGAGCAGGGTCTGCGACTGGTTGCCGTCGAGGGCGATCACGTTCCGACCGAACTTGTCGCAGAGGAACAGGTGCGGCGGGTGCTCGTCCTCGAACAGCTTGCGGAACGGATGGTCCTGCTCGAGCACATCGGTCGGCAGCTTGACGCAGCGGAACCACCGCGTCATCAGCACCGTCAGCTCGTTGTCGAGCTTGCGCGACAGAAGTGCGGCGTCGCTGCCCTTGCACTGCGTGCATTCGCGCAGGACGAGCAGGGGACGATCGTCGTCGGGATCGGTGATCTCGGCGAACGCCCGGGAACGTGGCAGCGCTTCGAGCGCCGTTGCCGTCGTGGTCCGGCCTCGTTCGACCTTCCGTTCGAGATCGGGGGCGTAGACCGGGAGGAGCCAGTCGATCTCGAGCAGGCGCTTCGCGGTCTCGCGACGCCGCATGTCGACCTCGATTCCGCCGCCCGTGTTCGGGCCGCCGCCTCCGGGCGCGCCGCCCGCTCCCGGTGGAGGTGCGCCGCCTCCGCCGCTCGTCGGACCGCCGCCGCCGCCACCGCCGGCGGGGCCACCTGCATCACCAGGACCGCTGTAGCTCGGACCCGAGCCACCGCCGCCGCTTCATCACTGGGGGGCGGCGCCGGCCGGAGCGGCGATCAGGGCCATCATGAAGGCGAGAGGAACGAGCCGGTCGAGAGCTTTCGTCGTCATGGTTCTTCAGGGGCCGGGTGACTCGCCCGGCGAGCGATGGGCAGCACGCCCCAGCGTAGGCGTAGATGTCGATCCCGACAACCGATGCGGGCGTTGTTCCCGATACATTGCTGCGATGCTCCGGTCTTCTTCGGTCACCGTCTGCTTCCTGAGCGCCATGCTGTCGGCGTGTGCGCTCGCCGGGGACGGCTCCGGTCGCCAGACCGTGCAAGCGGGTGTGTTCGACGTTCCCGCGATGCGGATCGACGCCGACACCGACGATCGCGAGCCGGGACAGGGGATCGAACTCGGCGCCGACCTCGACGTGGGCGACGGTTTCGGCGTCCGCACGATGTTGCGGACGGAAGGTGAGGAAGGGTTCGCTGCGAGCACGGGTGCGTTCTACGTGCAGACCGAACACGAGGACCGGCTCACGGGGTTCCACGCGCGGGCGCACGGCGGCTTCCTCGAGCAGGCGCTCCACATGCCGTTGGTCGGTTCCGATGCCGTTCACGGCGAGGCGACGATCGGGATCGGTGTCGGCGTCGGTGTGCTCGACTTCGACCGCGGCTACGACGACGTCTGGTCGCCCGCGATCTCGGTCCGCGGCGGAGCGGACGTCGTGTTCTGGGACCACTTCACCCTCGGCGGCAGCATCACCGGCATGCTGGTCGGCTACCCGGGGGAGACCGTCGCCGGCGCCGCGTTCGCCTCGATCGAGGCGAGCGTGCGGTTCTGATCCGCGATCCCGCTCGTCCTCAGGCGACCTGGAAGATCCGGTCGACCACGTCCAGCTGCTCGAGCTTGGCCAGGTGCTGGGGTTCGAGCGGGCGATCGAGGTTCCAGATCCCGAGTGCGCTCGTGCCTTCGGACGGCGGGTTACCGAGCTGCATACGCTCGATGTTCTCGCCGAGGTCGCCGAGCGTGGTCGCGATCTTCCCGAGCACGCCGGGCTCGTCCTTGTGGAACGTGACCAGCAGCGGCGCCTCCGGGATCGCGTCGATCAGGTAGTCGTCGATCTCGATGACGCGCCCGTGCTTGTGGCCGAGCACCGTGCCGGTGACGAAATGCCGCTTCTCGTCGAACACCGCCTCGATGCGGATCAGGTTGCGGAAGTCGCGCTTGATCGTCAGCGATTCGGTGTGGACTCGGATGCCGAGTTCCTCGGCGATGCGTTCGGCGTTGACCGGGGTCACCGGTCGTTCCGCGTGCGGCATGAGCGCGCCGGCGAGCGCGGCGACGGTCAGCGGCTTCGGCGCGTTCGAGGTCAGGCCGCCCTGCAGGGTCACGCGCAGCGATTGAAGTCGCTCGTCCGGGTGCATGCTGGCGAGCAGCACGGCGAGGTCGTGCGCGAGATTCAGGTAGGGTCCGATCGCGCCGGCCTCCGACGGGGCGATGCGCGGGACGTTGACGCCGTTGAGGACGACACCCTTGGTCATGCACAGGGCGATCTGGCGCGCCATGTCGAGCGAGACGCTGCGCTTGGCCTCGGCCGAGCTCGCACCGATGTGCGGGGTCAGGACGACGTTCGACATCGAGCGGAGCTTGTGGTCCTCCGGCAGCGGCTCTTGCTCGAACACGTCGAGCGCGGCGGCGGCGAGGTGACCGCTCTCGAGTGCCTCGATCAGTGCCGCCTCGTCGACGATCCCGCCGCGCGCGGCGTGGATCAGCCGAGAGCCCGGCTTCATCTTCGCGAACGCGTCCCGCCCGAACATGCCCTTGGTCTCGGGACCGCCCGGCACGTGGATCGTGACGAAGTCGCTGAGCTCGAGCAGTTCGTCCAGCTCGACCATGCGAATGCCCTCGGGCGCGTCGCGCTGGGCGACGAACGGGTCGTGCGCGAGGACTTCCATCGCGAGGCCCTTGCCGCGATCGGCGACGACGCGGCCGATCCGGCCCATGCCGAGGACGCCGAGCACCTTGCCGGTGAGTTCGACGCCGGTGAACTTGTTCTTGTCCCACCGTCCTGCCTTCAGCGCCTGGTCGGCGGCAGGGATGTTGCGGGCCATGCTGACGAGCAGGGCGATCGCGAGTTCGCCGGTCGTGGTGGCGCCGGACTCCGGCGTGTTCATGACGACGATGCCGCGCTCGGTCGCCGCCGCGACGTCGATGTTGTCGACTCCGATGCCCGCACGGCCGATGACCGACAGGCGATCCGCGAGCTCGAGCGAGCGTGCGGTGACCTTCGTCGCCGATCGGACGACGAGGGCGTCGTAGCCCGGCAGGGTCGCCCGCAGGGTGTCCTCGTCCATGCCGGTCTGGACGGTGACGTCGGCGGCTTCGCGCAGGATGTCGAGGCCTTCGGCGCCGAGGTCGTCGGCGATCAGGATCTTGGATGGGGTCGTGTTCACGGTATTTCGATCGTGGTGGATTCGCGCGTCAGCGCGCGCCCTTGCCGAACAGGACGACGCCGCCCGTCCGCATGATGATGTTCAGATCGAACAACGGGCTGAGGTTCTTGATGTAGTACAGGTCGTATCGCAGTTTCTCGACCGCGTCCTCGTAGCTCGCGCCGTAGTGGTGCATGACCTGCGCCCAACCGGTCAGACCCGGCTTCACGGTGTGGCGGAGCATGTAGTAGGGGTTCCGCTTCTCGAGTTCGGCGACGAAGTACGGACGCTCGGGCCGTGGACCGACGAACGACATGTGGCCGGTCAACACGTTCAGCATCTGCGGGATTTCGTCGATTCGCGTCACCCGCAGGAACCGACCGATGCGGGTCACGCGGGCGTCGTTCTGCTGCGCCCAGACCGGTCCACTGTCGCGTTCCGCGTCGGTGCGCATCGTGCGGAACTTCATGACGTGGAAGATCTCGCCGTCCTGGCCGACTCGCTCCTGCGTGAACAGGATCGGGCCCTTGCTGTCGAGCTTGATCAGGATCGCGACGACCAGGCATATCGGTGACGCGAGCACGAGTCCGATCGACGCGACGACGATGTCGATGACGCGCTTGATCGCGCCGGCGATCGGGTGCTTCGCGAATCCGGTGCCGAAGATCAGGTACGACGGGCGCAGGCTCGTGACGGCGATCTTGCCGGTCAGCCGCTCGTACATCGTCTCGGTCTCTTCGACCGTGATCCCTGCCATACGGCACGCGAGGAGTTCGGTCACGGGCAACGTGCCGCGCCGTTCCTCGAGCGCGACGACGACGCGGACCGCGCCGGTCTGCGCCGCGAGTTCGGCGAGCGCGCCGGGCTTCTGGACGTCGCCGTCCTCGTTGGCACGCACCGTCGATTCGCTCGCCATGCCGGCGACCTCGAAGCCCGCCATGCTGTGCGTGCGGATCAGTTCCTCGATCTCCCGCGCGCGCGGACCGGTGCCGAGGATCAGCACGCGTTCGCCGAAGTTCCACTTGTAGAAGAACCAGTGGAACCCCGCGCGCCAGCCGAACAGCGCGACGAACCCGACCAGCACGAGCACGATCAGCTTCCACGTCTCGGCCGAGACGTCGAGCAGGCCCGGGAAGTAGAACAACGATGGCACGAGCATCACGACCGCTGCGATCATCACGAGCGCGTAGCCCGCGGAGTGCAGCAGTCGGTGGGAGAGCTCGGCGCGGTTCTGCGAGACGCGCCAGTCGTAGAGGTCGTTGTACGACAGCGAGACCTGGCACAGCAGGGCGATCGTCAGGCACGACAACAGCCCGCGCAGGACCTCCTCGCCGAACAGGTCGGGACTGAAGTCACGCGACGTCAGCGGCGGGATCGAGGTGCCGACGAACAGGACCGCGACGAGGATGATCGTCTCGGACGCGATCAGCATCAGCTTGCGCCGGGGGATGATCTGTTCGCGGAGCGTCGGCATGGAAGGGTCGTTCCGGCGTCGCGCGAGGCGAGGTGCGAGCCGCCGAGTGTCACACGGTAGCGTCGGCCCGAGCCGATGCATGGGTGGTCTGGGGTTTCATCGGACGCGATCGCGCGCGACGCCAGCGTGGCGGGATCGTGCCGTTGGCAGGGGTGACTCGGGGTCACCCGGCCTCACCCGTCGGGTGGGAACGCGTCGCCCGGGAAGTGCCACAGTTCGGGGTCGGAGTCCGGGACCGGCACGGTGATCGCCACGACGTCGACGCGGAGCGACCGCGGGCGCGGCGCGAGGCTCGGCGCGAGGGCGCGCAGCGCGTCCGCCAAGCGCTCGAGCTGGCGTGGATCGACCGTTCGCTCGGGGGCCACCGGTCCGCGGCGGGTCTTCACTTCGACAGCGACCCAGAGCCGGCGACGACGGGCGAGGATGTCGATCTCCGCGATTCGCGTGCGGAGGTTGCGGGCGACGATCCGGTAGCCGCTCGCCCGCAGCCGTGTGGCGGCGAGTTCCTCGCCGGCCGCGCCGAGTTCGCTACGCGGCGCCTTCGCTCTTCTTGGGGGCGGCGTCACCACCGGACGCCGCGCCGCTCCGCTGGATCGCGGTGCGGTCGAAGGTCAGCACGACCTCGCGGTCGACCCGGACCTCGACCGTGTTCTCGGTCAGCGAGTCGACGACGCCGTGGAGTCCGCTGTTCATGACGACGTGGTCGCCCTTCTTCAGCGCGTTGACCATCTCGCGGCGCTTCTTCTCCTGCTTCTGCTGCGGACGGATCAGCAGGAAGTACATGATCGCGAACATGCCGAGCAGCAGCGGCAGCGAGCCCTGGCACTGGTCGCCCCAGTTGGGTGCCTTCTGCTGCTGACCGTTCGGCGATCCTTCGACGACGCTGCCCGGCGTCGGTGCTGCCGGGCCCGTGCCGGAGGTCGGAGCGGGTCCGGCGCCGGCGGGGCTGGCGTTCTTGGTGTCTTGGCCCTTCTGGGGCAGTGAGATCATCAGGATCGGGTGCGTCATGGTCGTGCGCCGAACCTGCGGGTGGGCTTGGGTTTCGGCGGGGGGCGGAATATAGATGCCCGCTGCCTGATTCCCAGCTTTCCATGAGTTCCGCCCCGAATCTCCCGAACGCCGCCGGTCGCGTCCTCGTCGCGATGTCCGGCGGGGTCGACAGCAGCGTCGTCGCATCGCTGCTGAAAGCCCGAGGAGCGTCCTGTTTCGGCGTGTTCATGCGCAACGGGGTCGCCGGCAAGGGCGCCGCCGTCGAGAAGTCGTGTTGCTCCGCCTCGGACTCGCGCGACGCCGCGCGGGTCGCGGCCAAGCTCGACATCCCGTTCTACTCGGTCGACTACGCGGCCGAGTTCCGTCGGATCATCGACTACTTCGTCGCCGAGTACGAGAACGGTCGAACCCCGAACCCCTGTGTGCTGTGCAACCAGGACCTGAAGTTCGGGCACCTTTTCTCGATCGCCGACGACGTCGGTGCGGAGGGCGTCGCGACCGGTCACTACGCGCGCGTCGAGGACGGCAAGTTGTTGCGCGCCGTCGACCGGCAGAAGGACCAGTCCTACTACCTGTTCGGGATCGATCGGAACAGCCTGCCGCGCGTGCGTTTCCCGCTCGGTGGCATGACCAAGGCGGAGGTCCGCGAACACGCGCGCCGCGCCGGACTCGTGACGGCCGACAAGGCCGAGTCAATGGAGATCTGCTTCGTCACGTCGGGTGACTACCGCGACGTCGTGCGGGAGTACGGCGGCGGTGGCAAGCCGGGTGTGTTCGTCGACACGTCGGGTCGCACGGTCGGCGAGCACGCCGGCGTCGACGGCTACACCGTTGGCCAACGCCGAGGATTGCCCGCGCTCGGCTCGCCGCGCTTCGTCAAGTCGATCGATGCGAAGAACGGGACGATCGTGCTCGGCGAACGGCACGAGGTCGTCCAGGAGCAGGCGGCGGTGCGCTCCGTCGACTGGCTGGTCGACGTGGGGTGGTCGGCAGGCATCGACTGTTCGATCAAGGTGCGTGCGCGGTCGGACGCGGTGCTGGGGCGCGTCGTGCCACATCCGGAGCGCGAGGACGTCGTCGCGGTCGAGTTCGAAGAGCCGGCGTTCGCGATCACGCCGGGGCAGGCGGCGGTGTTCTACGACGGGGATGTGGTGCTCGGGGGCGGGTTCTTCGATTGACCGGCGTGCGGTCGCTCGCTTGCGGGGCCGGTGTGCTTGGCTC
>JAGQQZ010000145.1 GCA_020425915.1 Planctomycetota bacterium
CCGCTCGCCCGCAGGGCGGCCGAACGACGGCGACGCGGCGACGGAGGGCGCCTCCTGTCGTTGCGAGCCCGAGTGAAGGCCGCTCCCCGCAACAACCACCCTCACACCGAATCCCCAAGACCACGTAATTCCCCTGGCGCTTCCCGCGCACTTTCTCGTAGGAACTCGCCTTCCCCCTCGGACCGACCCCTCCGCCCATCCAGACGACCATGAACCAGGACTCGACCGACTCGAACCCGAACGAAGAGCCGATCACCGGTGACGGCCGCTTGCCGAGCTCCGCCATGCGCAGCTACGCATTGCTGACGCCCGACCTGAAGAACCTGTACTTCGGCTTCTACAAGGCGACCTACGGCAAGACGAAGCTCGACCTCAAGACCAAAGAGTTCATCGCGATCGCCGCCTCGTTGTCACTCGGCTGCAAGGGCTGCCTCGAGGGACACCTCAAGAAGGCGAAGAAGGAGGGGGCAACGGCCGAGGAGATCTCCGAGGTGATCGCCGTGACCCTCGGAGTGGCGGCAGCCTCGATCGTCGACCGGTCGGACATCGCGAACTTCCATCTCGGCGGCCTGTTCGACAAGCCCGAGTAGCGCGATTCCTCGACCGCGACCGAACCCCGGCGCGGTGTGTCCGTTATCCTCTCGCGAGACGGACGAAACCTCCGCTGCCGCCCGATGACCGACTCAGGAACCCACAGTCACCCACCGACGCCGCAGGGCGAGTGGTGGAAGCTGATCGCGATGGGCACGGTCCTCGCCGGACTCGTGTTCTTGACGTTCTTCTACGAATACGACCCTGCGAAGCCCGTCGGCTCCGGCCCTCCGGTCGAGTCGGTTTCGGTCGACACGCCCGAGCTCGACCTCGCGATGCTCGATCTCGCGCACGACGACACGCGGATCGAGCGTCTCGTGATCGAACCGGAGCCGCTCGCGCACCTGCTCGCGAAGTCGATCAACGTCGTGCCGTCGGTCGCGCGCGCGCTCGGCATGCCCGACGAACCGATGCCGATCGACGAGATGCGTGCGAACCCGTCGGCGTTCCGCGGGCAGTACCTCTGGTGCAAGGGGAAGCTGCGCTACCTGTCGCACGGCAAGTCCGGGCACCCGGTCGAGGGCTACCGGATCTACAGCGGCTGGCTGACGACCGATGACGGACACGATGTGTTGTTCCGCGTCTCGATCGAGCCGCGCGACGTGCAGATCGGCGACTACGTGCGCATGGAAGGGTTCTTCCTCAAGCTTCACGACAGCAACTCGGCTCCCGAAGCCGACCGTGTCCCCGTCCTCGTCGGTCCGGAGCTGTACAAGAGCTTCCCACCGTGGAAGGGCGTGACCGAACTCGACCAGGAGATCCTCGGTCGTGTCGACGACGAGCTGTTCGTCGGCGGCGATCCAGCGGGTGCGCCGGTCGAGAAGGGCACCGGCCCCTGGATCGAGATCGAGCACTCCCAGTACCTCCCACTCTGGCACCTGGCGAGCTACGCCCGGGAGACGACCGATCGCCGCAGCTTCGACGAGTGGCGTCGCATCCGCCCGTTCGTCTCCAAGCAACAGCTCGACGACATCCGGCTCGGCAAGACGGAGCGCGGCACGCCGTTCCGGATCCTGGGAGCGTTCATCCAGGGGCGCACCTGGGAGGCGAGGCCGAATCCGCTCGGCATCGAGTACTGGAGCGAGGCGTGGGTCCAGATCCAGGACCTCAGCGGCAAGATCGTACCCGTGTGGATCCCGCACAAGATCCGCGCGCAGCGCAACGACTCGCTCGAGATCAAGTCGTTCTACTTCCGGCGCTTGATGTACGACACGCGCGACGGCGACCGCTTCACACCGGTGTTCGTCGCCGACGACCTTCACGCGTTCGAGCCGCCACCGCCGACGGCCGGGATCGTCGCGCTCAAGTGGTCGGTGTTCGGCGGTGTCGTGTGCCTGGCGGGCCTGTTCTTCTGGATCGCGCGCCGAGACCGTGAACGCCACCGACAACACCTGACCGAGATGGACGCGCGGCGCCGACGTCGCAGGGCCGCGGCGCGCGAAGCCGCGATGGCAGAATGACCGAACTGGTCTGCTCCCCAGCGGGTCAGTCGCCGAGCCGGATCCGGATCGAACGCGGATGCCGCGCGCGCCTCGCCGAGCGCCCGGCCACCGGTAGCCTCGTGACCTGCGACGGTCTCGTGCGGAAGCTGCACCCGGACTCGGTCCCGTCGAATCGCCCGTGCATCGAGATCGAGGGCGGGGAACCCTCCAAGTCGTTCGCGACGCTCGAGCAGGTGACGCGCGCCCTGGCGAGCGCGGGGATCGATCGTTCGGGCGAGGTCGTCGCGATCGGCGGCGGCACGATCGGCGACCTCGCCGGTTTCGCCGCGGCGACCTACCTGCGCGGGATTCGACTCGTGCAGGTCCCGACGACGCTGCTCGCGATGGTCGACAGCAGTGTCGGCGGCAAGACCGCGATCAACCTACCCGAGGGGAAGAACCTCGTCGGAGCGTTCTGGCCGCCGGCCGAGGTCCTGATCGACCCGGAGTTCCTCACGACACTTCCGGACGCGGAGTATCTGAGCGGACTCGGCGAAGTGCTCAAGATGGCGATCGGCCTCGATGCAGACCTGTTCGAACACTGCGAACGCGAGTCGGCGGCGATCCTTGCGCGCGACCTCGACGCGATCGAGACCGCGATCCGACATTCGGTCGAGACGAAGGTCCGCATCGTCGAGTCCGACTTCCGCGAAGCCGGCGATCGCAAACTGCTGAATCTCGGCCACACGATCGGCCATGCGCTCGAGTCACACTCGGGCTACTCCATCGCACACGGCGTCGCCGTCGCGCGCGGGATCCACTACGCGCTGGACCTCGCACGGGACCAGGGCACGATCGACGCCGGGGATGCGCGCCGGGCGCATGCGATTCTCGATCGGTTCGGGTTCGAGTCGACACCGCTTCCGCCGGCACGAGAACTCGCGCCGTTCATCGCGCGCGACAAGAAGCGAGCAGGCGACGCGATCGACTGGGTCCTGCCGACCGGCATCGGCGCGTCGACGACCGTTCCGCTCGAATACACGAACTCGCTACCGATCGGCTGACCGTTCGATCCCGCGATCGCATTCGACCGCCGCCCACTCGCGCCATGTCTCGATGGCCGGCTTCCCACGCGGCGTGTAGCCCGAGTCGCCGCGGCCGCCCTCGCCGAAGTAGTCGAACCAGAAGGCACCGTGCACGAACTCGAGCGTCGGAACGACCTCGAGTACGGCGGCGAAGCAATCCCGCTGCTCGCCGAGGTCGATGTCGTCGACCGCGATGAAGTAGTTCCACGGGTCCTTGTTGATCCCTTCCTGACTCGCATAGCCGAGTTCGGTGAAGAACAGCGGACGCCGGATGTGCGCGACGCTCCGTTCGATCTTCGTGCCGACGCGGCGCCACGCGTCGACGAGTCG
>JAGQQZ010000010.1 GCA_020425915.1 Planctomycetota bacterium
GCTCGGAACGTCGCTCGGGGTCTGGTGGATCCACGCGGCTTCACGCCGTCTGGGGATGGGCGCGTTCGACTGCCTCACGATCGCGGCGCTCTGCGGGACCTGCGCCGGGGTGGTGTTCTTCGCGACTGCGCTCGAGATCCACGGAGTGTTCTTCGCCGCGTTCGGATGGGCCGCGCTCCGCACCGCGAGCCTGATCGTCGCACCGAACCTGCGGAACGCGTTCGCTCTCGGTCTCGCGACCGGGGTCGCATTCTGTGTGCACGCGACCGGTCAGATGCTCGTGCCCTTGCTGCTGGTGGTCGCCTGGAGTCGATTCCGCAGCGTGGGCTGGGCTCGCGTCGCAGGAATCGCCCTGACGACCGTGGTCGCACACTGGGGATCGATCGTGGTGGTGGTGTGGGCGGTCAGGACGTTCGCCGGCTCCAAGGCTTCGATCGGTGGCAGTGCCAACTTCCTCGAGGTCTACGCGACCTGGGCGCTGAATCACCCCGAGCTCTTGCCGCGCAAGTTGCCACAGGAGTGGCTCGTTCCGTTCTTCCCGATCAGCGTCCTGTTCGTGGCGGGGTTCTTCCACCGCGGCATGCGCGCGCTGTGTGCGGTGTTCTCGGTGTCGTTGCTCGCCTACTTCGCACTCGCGTTCGCGTTGGTCGCGAGCACGAACGAGCACGGCGCGTACCTGCTCCCGCTCGCATGGCCCGCGGCGTGGCTGACCGTCGCCTCGGTTCCGCGTTGGTCGGTCTGGTCGGGGCTCGTGGCGTCCGTGGCGTGCGCGATCTGGCTCGTGACCTCGGTCGACGACCCGAGCCGTTGCCGAACCTACGCTCGGGAAGTTCGTGCCGCTGCTGGCTCCGCGGAACCGTACCTCCTGCTCGGATCGCCGAACGATTTCGAAGCCTGCGCCCTGACGTTGCCCGGCGTCGAACACCTGATCCTGCCCTGGCTGGCAGGGTTCCCAGAGGACGTGGCCGTGGCGTCGCTCGGCGAGGTCATCCGGGCGATGCAGCGGGAGGGCCGCGTCGTGTACGTCACCGAGGGCGCCTGGCAGCTGCTGCTCCAGGTCGCGAATCGTTCGCCGACGGCCGTGCGGCTCATCGACTATCTCGACGAGTCCTGGAAGCTCTTGCGGGTCGACGGGGTGCAGTTCCGCGGGTGGCGGGTCGATCCGCGCTGATCCGCGACGGATCTGCGATTTTCGGGGACGCTGGGTGCTGCGCGGCGACTGCCAGGTAGCCGATCATGAACCCTGATTCCGTGACGATCGAACAGCTCCTCGCCCACGAAGGCTGGCTACGCCGCGTCGTCGTCGACCTCGTCGATGACGACGAGGTCGACGACATCCTGCAGGAGACCTGGATCGCCGCGCTCGCGGCGCGCCGGATCCTGCACCCGCGAGCCTGGCTCAAGCGGGTCGCCCACAATCTCGCGCGCGGTCGTCGCCGCGGCGCGGTGCGGCGACGCGCGCGGGAGACCGCGGCAGCGAAGCCCGAGGCCTTGCCGTCGACGGCGGAGATCGTCGAACGTGTCCACGCGCATCGCGAACTCGCGACCGCCGTGACCGAGGTGACCGAACCGTATCGAACGGCCGTGTTGTTGCGGTACTTCGAGCAGTTGACGCCGCGTGAGATCGCCGAACGACTCGGCATCCCGGCGTCGACGGTTCGCACGCGGATCGAGCGCGGGTTGGAGCAGGTCCGTGGTCGGCTCGAGCGTCGCGACGTGCGCGGCCTCGCCGCCTTGGTCCTGTTGCCGCGCATGGGCGAGCGTTCGACGCGATCCGTGGGATTGCTCGCGGGCGGCAACGACATCCTGACAGGAGTCCTCGCCGTGTCCTTCCGCCACAAGCTCGCCAGCGCGTTGTCGCTCGTCCTCGTCTTCGTCACCGTTTCGATCTGGGCGTTCTCGGCGTTCGCCGAGGGCGCGAATCCGGACACCGACGCCGTTGCGGCGGTCGCCGAGGTGACGCCGGCGTCCGATGCGCCCGATGCGCCGGAACTCGGAGATCCGACTCGGTTCGAACCGCCGAGCGTCGAGCCACCCGCGCTCCATGGCGTCGTGCGCGATGCGTTCGGCGCGCCGATCGCGAACGTGCCGATCGAATTCGTTCGCACCGGGATCCCGGTCTACTCGAGCCTGCTGGACGGGCTGGAGCCCGCGAAGAACGGCGATCGCTTCGAACTCGGCGCGTCCGATGCGAACGGTCGGTTCGCTCGTGCACTCGACCCGGGCTCTGGTCAGATCCTCGCGACGGGAGAGTTCGTGACGGTCCGCTTCTACCTGCCGCCGTCCGCGCAATGGTCGGCGGAGGCAGCGGACGTGATCGTCGCCCGTCGCGGTCAGGTGCGCGGCCGCGTCGTCGACGAGCAGGGGAACCGGATCGCCGGCGCCGTCGTCGTGCCGAA
>JAGQQZ010000146.1 GCA_020425915.1 Planctomycetota bacterium
CCGATCGCGACTACTGGGCGATCACGATCTCGACCGCTCCGGTCCAGCTCAACGCCTGGACGTCCGCGCGCGGCGCGAGCCCCGTCAACGACACGAACCTGACGCTCTACGCGACCGACGGCACGACCCAACTCGTGTTCGACGACAGCAGTGGCGCCGGTCTCAAGTCGATCATCTCGTACGGCGTCCAGACCAACGGCACCTACTACATCGCCGTCGAGGGCGACTTCTCGACCGGCGATTACGCCTTCGACGTCACCACGACGCCGATCGCGCTCCTCGACAACTGCGGTGGCGTCCTCGTGCCGCTCCCGCGCGACAGCGAAGTCGAGCCGAACAACATGTGTGCGAACGCGAACCCGATCGCGCCGTGCACGGTTCGCACCGAGCACCTCTCGCCGAACGGTGACCTGGACTTCTATTCGTTCGTGCTCGCCACGTCGACGACGGTCCGCTTCGAGACGGTCGCCGACTCGACGATCCCGAACCGCCGCACCGACACCAAGCTGTGGCTGTACGACAGCGGTTGCAACGAGATCGACAACGACGACGACGGTGGCGCGGGCCTGCTCTCGCTGCTCGAAACCAGCCTGACCCCGGGCCAGTACTACATCGAAGTCGCTGACTGGCAGCGCACCCTCGGTGGCTCGTACAAGCTCGAGTTCTCGTCGATCACCGAACTCGTCCCGACGGGTTCCGGCACGCCGAGCAACACGGTCGTCAACGAACTCCAGCCGCCGCAGACGAGCATCTGTGGTGGTTCGTTCCCCGCGATCGGTGTCGACAACGAGCCGAACTCGACGCCGGCCGAAGCCCAGTCGAGCGGCAACTTCATCGCGCCTTGCACCGACACGATCGGAACGATCGGCATGGTGGCCACTGGTGTCACCGACATGTGGTGCTTCAACGTCGCTGCGACGAGCACGATCATCTTCGAGACGATCGCGGACTCCACGCTGGTGAACGGGTACACGGACACCAAGCTGTGGCTCTACGACAGCAACGGCACCGAGATCGACAGTGACGACGACGGTGGTGCGGGCCTCCTCTCGCTTCTCGAGCGCGTCTACGCGCCGGGCAACTACTACATCGAGTGCCACCACTGGCAGCGCGCCCAAGCCGGCTCGTTCCGTCTCCGCATGGACCAGCTCACCGCCGCGACCAAGTGCATCGGTAGCAACGGCATGCAGACCCGTGTCGAAGCCCGCGAAGGCGAGCTCGCCCAACAGGGCTCGAACGTCACGGCCGACATCACCGGCGCCGCTGGCCCGGGTGTCGTGTTCCTCAGCTTCGGCGGGGCCGTGATCCCGCCGTTCGGCCTCGAGTTGTCGATCATCGGCATGCCGAACTGCCGTCTGTGGGTGAACCCGCCGGTCGCGAGCCCGAACTACGCTGCGGGCGCCGGCACGTTCGAGTACTCCTACAACATCGGCGCGCTGCCGGTCGGTTCGCAGATCAACATCCAGGCTGCGCTGATCGACTTCGGTTCGCCGCGTCCGCTCCAGGTCACGCTCTCCGATACGGGCCTGAGCTGGATCGTCGGCGACGAGACCTTCCACTAGGACTCGCCGCCTCGGTTCTCGGCTCCGGCCGAGAACCGACGAGAAGGGCAGCCGTTCCGACGGCTGCCCTTTTTTCGTTGTCGCGAATCACGCGCAGCCGATCGATCGCACCGAGCCGCTGAACACGCGTGGCAAGTGCTCGAGTCACACCGCCGGTGACGCACGCACCGTCGTTCGGTACGACGCAAACCGAATCCCTACTTCGCGCGGCATCGACGACGCGGAGCCAGCGGATCCGCGGCTATACTGCGCGACCTCGCATCCGCTGAGAGCGGACACGTTTTCCTTCCAGCCTTCGGACCAGCGATCTCATACCGCTGGCGAACCAATGCTAAAGAACCTCCTCTCCTCGGCCGCGGCATTCCTCGCGGCCTCCTCCCTCTGTGCGCAGAACCTGCCGGAAGTCAACGGCGACCCGGCGAACGATGCGTTCGGCGGCGCCGAAGCCGGCGCGGTCGGTGCCCAGCACTACGGCACCGTCTCCACCACGACCGATCGCGACTACTGGGCGATCACGATCTCGACCGCTCCGGTCCAGCTCAACGCCTGGACGTCCGCGCGCGGCGCGAGCCCCGTCAACGACACGAACCTGACGCTCTACGCGACCGACGGCACGAC
>JAGQQZ010000147.1 GCA_020425915.1 Planctomycetota bacterium
CCGAGCTTGTCGCGTTGAGGCGGCCTTCGCCAGCGATCACCCGGTCGATACGTCACCCAAACGTCCGACGAAAGCAGGAACGTCGCCGTCGACACATCGACGGACACGTCGAGGCGCGTGATCGTCGCACCAAGGTCGACGAGCTGGTCGAGGAACTCGTCGACGTCGTCACCAAGCCACGCAGCGGAGAACCGCCACGCCACCGGGTGTCCGCGCTTCGGATAGTGCCACCGGCGAATCGTGGCCTCGTCCGCGTGCTCGACCGCATGCGGGAGCGCAGAATTCTTGCCAGCGCGGAGCATGAAGTCGCCTCGAAGGCGCTCGACCTCCTCGACGAGAATGCCGGACGGGAACTCGACGCCAACGGTATCAACGTAGTACGCCGGCAACACTTCGCTCTCAGCCTCGTAGCCGGCGAGCGGCCTCGGCAATCAGCATTTCGACACTCTGTCGGTCGAGCCCCACGGCTAGCTCGATCAGCTCGACCACAAGCTCGGCTATGCAACTCCGATTCGGCCCGTTCCCCACAAGCTGGCCCACAAGCCGCCGGAGCGCCTCCTCCGCAAGTGGTTGCTCTGCAACGTCTCGCTCTGAGTCCGGCGAGGGACTGTTAATCACTAGGTCGCAGGTTCGAGTCCTGCTCGAGGAGCCACTGCACGAGCCCCGTCGAGAGACGGGGCTCGTGCGATTTCGGGAAGGTCGGGCGGGACGGGTCGGTCCACAGCGATCGCTCGAAGGGGTTCGGGACGGCTTGCACGGTCGTCACTCCCGCGGATTTCCCGACGTGGTGTCCCAGGCGCAGCTCCGAGATACTTGGAGCATGCTTCGCCTGGCCGTGGTGATCTCGTTCGCTTTCGTGGTCGCGTTTCCGTGCCTCGGACAAGCGACCGTGACGCCGATCGGCGCTGCCTGCCAGACTGCCGAGGGCGTCGCCGCGATGGGATACTCGGGCGTCCCGTCGCTGGGGACATGGTTCACACTCGACGTGACGGGACCGAATCACCTGTTTGACTCCGCGCAGACGCGGACGCAGCCGGTCCTGGTGCTCGGGTTCGCGCTGCTGGGTGGCGTCCCGATCCCTCCCGAGTCGTTCCCCCTGCAACCCGTGGGTTGTGAACTCTGGACGTCGCATCGGATCGTCGTGCCGATGGTCCCTCCGTCGCCGCTCGCCTGCCCGCAGTGCACGGAGTACCCCGACGCGTTCCCGATCTGGATCCCAAACCAACCACAATTGGACGGTCTGACGTTCTTCGCCCAGTGGCTCGTCGTGCACACGCAGTGCGGATTCTCCGGCTGTGACCCTGCGCCGCTCTGGATCGGAACTTCCGACGCCGTGGTCTGCACGATCGGTCCCTGACGCCGCGGGAGATTCCCGGGAACCCGTCTCGACCGAGCCGGTTTCGGGTGCGCCTACCAAGCCGGAGGGCACCGATGAACCGAATGACACCGATCGTCGCCAGCGCACTCGTGCTGGCATCTCCACTGCTTCCGCAACGCGAGCCGCCGCACCCGCTCGGCATCGTCCGCTCGCAGATCGCGACAACGACGGCCGTCGACGTACGTGCGTCGATCCGTGACGGCGTGGCGACGACGACGATCACGCAACGCCTACACAACCCCAGCACCCGCGAGATCGAGGCCGATTGGATCCTCCCACTGCCGGCCGGTGCACTCGCCGACCAGTTCGAGATGACCGTCGGCGGGGAGAGGGTTCCGGGCGAAGTCCTGGACGCGACGCGCGCTCGACGGGTCTACGAGGAGATCGTCAGGAAGCGACGCGACCCCGGACTCCTCGAGTACTACGGCGACGGATGCCTGCGCGCGCGAGTGTTCCCGATCCCGCCACGGGGCGATGTCGACGTGACCGTCCGATTCCGCCAGGTCCTGCCGGCGACCAACGACCTCGTCGAATGGCGCTTCCCGCTCCGTGCGATCGCAGGAGCGGGCGGTGCCCGGATCGCGCTCGACGCATCGATCGAGTCAGGACGACCGATCAAGTCGGTGTTCTCCCCGATCGGCGGCATCGACGTCGTGCGGCGGAACGACCACTCCGCCCGCGCTTCGCTCGAACTGGCTCCCGGAACCGTGCCCTCCTCGGACCTCTCGTTGTTCTATGGCACGGACTCGAAGGAGTTCGGCGTCGACTTCCTGACCCATCGACTCGATGGACAGGGGTACTTCCTCGCGATCATCACGCCGAAGTACGACTGGCCCGAAGACGAGAACGTGAGCCGCGTCGTGCAGTTCGTGATCGACACGTCCGGCTCGATGAAGGGCCAGAAGATCGCCCAGGCCCGCGACGCGCTCCGGTTCTTCGTCCGGTCGCTGCGACCGACGGACTACTTCAACGTGGTCCCGTTCTCGACCGAGGCGAGACCGTTCTTCCCCGCGCCGCTCCCCGCCAACGACGAGTCCGTCGCGAAGGCCATGTCGGGAATCGCCGCGATCGAAGCGGTCGGCGGAACGAACATCGAGGACGCGATCGTCCGAGCGCTCCGGTCCGAGCTTCCCGCCCTCGCCGAGGGCCGACAACTCGTTCCGATCACCGTATTCCTCACCGACGGCCAACCGACGATCGGCATCACCGATCCCGATGCGCTGGCCAAACACGTGTCCCAGAACAACCCGCATCACGAACGTGTGTTCGTGTTCGGTGTCGGCAACGCGGTCAACACGCGCTTGCTCGACCGCATCGCTGCCGACAGCCGCGGCGATCGCGACTACGTCCGAGAGGACGAGAACATCGAGGTCAAGACGAGCGCGTTGTTCACGAAGCTGAGCAGCCCGGTGATGACCGACGTCCGCTTCGAGGCCGACGGGATCGAGTTGTTCGAGCGCAGCCCGTCCGACCTGCCGGACCTGTTCCAGGGAGGTCGACTCCTGGTGTTCGGTCGCTACGTCGGCGCGGGCGAGCACGCGCTCCGGCTGCGCGGCAACGTCGGCGGGAAGTCACGAGAGATCGTGTTCGAAGGCGATTTCTCGGGCACGCAGCAGGGATACGAATTCGTCCCCGCCCTGTGGGCCGAGCGGCGCATCGCGTTCCTGCTCGACACGATCCGACTGAAAGGGCACTCCCAGGAGCTCGTCGGGGAAGTCGAGCGGCTCGGCAAGCAATTCGGGATCGTCACGCCGTACACCTCGCACCTGATCATCGAAGAGGGCAAGCGAGTCGCGACCGCTCGCGGCGAGGACCCGGCGCAGGATTCGTTCTTCCAAGGTGACGGCGACGAGATCCGCATCGCGGACGAGTTGCGCCGCGCCGGCACGGCCGGCAGGGAGTTCGACGACGAGGATCTCCGCGGCAAGCTCGGGCGCGCTCGGGTCGAAGCCGAGGAATCACGCGATTCCCTCGATCACATCGCCGACGCTCCCTCCGCTGGCGAGACGGCCGTGCGACGCAGCATGGAACTCAAGCTGCTCCGGCAGAAGAAGGACGTGCTCGTGCTTGCCGAGGACGGGAACGCCGCGCCGGCAGCACGAATCGCCAGCCGACGGATCGACCACCGGACCTTCCACCTCGTCCGCGGCGTCTGGGTGGACCAGCGCTTCGAACCGTCGATGCACGGACAGGAGCGGCGCATCGAGACGTTCTCGGACGAGTACTTCGCGATGCTGCACGACCAACCCGCGCTCGCGAAGTGCTTCGCGTTCAGCTCACGCATGGTGATCGTCCTCGACGACGGCACCGCCGTCGAACTGTTCAGCCGTTGAGTTGATGTCGCTGGAGCTCCTCCAGCGACACGAACTCCAGCGCCGACGCGTGCGTGGCCTCCAGGATCACGGGTGGGGCCACGCCCGCCTCGAGCGCTTCTTTCCAGCGCGTGACGCACAAGCACCAGCGATCGCCCGGGCGTAGTCCCGCGAAGCCCCACTCGGGCACCGGAGACGAGAGGTCGTTGCCCACGCCCTGACTGAAGGCGAGGAAGTCCGCGGTGGCGAACACGCAAACCGTGTGCATGCCCTGGTCCTCCGATCCGGTTCGGCAACAGCCGTCGCGATAGAAGCCTGTCTTCGGATCGTGGCTGCAGTCTGCGAGATCCGTGCCGAGGACGTTTCGGCCGCGCTTGGTCACCATGCGCCCGACGATAACCTGCTGCGCCCGCCCGTTTCCCGAGATCTTCATCGGCAGGCGAAGACGTCCGCCCGCCGATCGCTGCGTATGATCGCCCCATGCTCTCGGCACTCACGTGTGCACTTCTCGCCGCCGTGGCGCTCCCCCAGAACGCGCCGGAGCACGGGGACGAACCGAGCGCCGGCCCACACTCGCACGAGCCCGATCCCCGCCCGACCCTGCGGGGCGAGAGACACGCGACGACCGTGGATGCGCAGCGCTTCTTCACGTCCCGCGATCGTCACGTCGAACTACAGCTGCCGGCGCGAACCGAAGCGTTCCAGTTCGTGGTTTTCGGAGACCGCACGGGAGGCACTCCCGCCGGCCTGACCACGCTGCGCCGCGCGGTTGTGGAAACGAATCTGCTGCAACCCGATCTCGTCATGACCGTGGGCGACCTCGTGCAGGGCTACACGGGCGTGGAGCCGTGGCTCGCGGAGGCCGCCGAGTTCAAGCAGATCATGGCCGAACTGCGGATGCCGTGGTTCCCCGTCGCCGGCAACCACGACGTGTACTGGCGCGGCCCCGACCGACCCGCCGAGGAGCACGAAGGACGATACGAGCAGCACTTCGGGCCGCTGTGGTACGCGTTCGAACACAAGCAGTGTTGGTTCATCGTGCTGTACACCGACGAGCCGAACCTGGACACGGGCGAGCGGAACTTCAACAAGCCGGAATGCCAGCGGATGAGTCCCGAGCAGCTCGCGTGGCTGCGCGAGACCCTCGATCGAGCCAAGTCGGCGCCGCACGTGTTCGTGTTCGCCCACCATCCGCGATGGCAGCCCCAGTACGGAGACGACTGGGCGAAGGTCCATGCCGAGTTCGTCCGCGTCGGCAACGTGACCGCCGTGTTCGCGGGACACATCCACCACATGCGGTACAGCGGGGAGCGCGACGGCATCGAGTACCTGACGCTGGCGACGGTCGGTGCCCATCAGTGGGGCAAGATCCCCGATGCCGGCTTCCTCCACGAGCTCCACGTCGTGACCGTGCGTGGCGACGAGCTCGGCCTCGCCACGGTCCCGGTCGGTCGAGTCATCGACCCGCGGCTGGTCACGGACCAAGTCGTGGAACAGTCGTTGGCGTTCGCGCGCGCGGCCGAGGTCGAAGTGTCGGATCCGCTCTCCTTCGATCCCGAGTTCGCGGCCGACGGGACGTTTCGCGTCAGCTTCTCGAACCCGACCGATCGGCCCGTCGAACTCGGCCTGTTCCCGTCGAGCGCGGATCCGCGTTGGATCTTCGACCCGGGTCACGGTCACGTGACGCTGGACCCTGGCGCTCGCGGCACCCTCGACTTCCACGCGAACCATCTCGGCGAAGGCATCGACTCGGCGCTCGCGACCCCGTTCCTTGCGGTGCACGGGCGCATGCTGAGCGACGGACTCCACGTCGACCTGCCACGGATCCTCCGCGAAGTCCCCGTCGAGCTCCCGACGACGGCCCGGGCGACCGTCGACGAATCGGAGCGCGCGCTCGCGCTCGACGGCTTCGACGACTGCCTCCTGCTCCCGGAGCGCGATTCCGCCACAACCGATGCGAACTGGTCGCTCGACTTCTGGCTGCGCGCGCAGCGATTCCGCCCCGCGGCTGGACTCGTGTCCTCGATCGATACTCGAGGCGTGGAGTTGCGTCTCGAGCGCGGACGGCCGGAACTCGCGGCCGGCTTCGAGAATTCCCGACGAAGCTGCCCGTCCGAACTCGGATCACTCGAGCCGGGTCGCTGGCACCACCTGGCGATCGCAGCGGATGCCGCACGAATTCGACTGTTCGTCGATGGCGTTCCGGCCGCCACGATCGATCGAGGCACCGCGACCGGCGTCCCGATGGCGATCGGCGCGACCATCGATCGATTCGGCGTGACCTCGGAGCACTTCGTCGGACGGATCGACGAGATCCGGATCTCCTCGACCGCGCGCTTCGTCGACGCCTTCACGCCGTCCCGGCGCTCGGATGCCGACGCATACACAACGCTTCTGTTGCATTGCGACTCGGTGGTCGGGAATCTCCTTCCCACCGCAACCGATCGGTCTGGCGTGGCGATCCTGCGGGGACGACCGACCGTCGGAGCCTGGCCCGCGGACTGAAAACGGGATGCGCGCGAACCAGCCTCCTCTCTTGCCGGTCCGCGCGCGATCCACTCCTGAGTGGCGTCCTCTTCTCATCCCTACAAGCGCCGAAACGGGTCGCACTTGGACGGGAATTCGAAAAAAACTTTCCCCACCTCGATGCTGCATCGCACTGCCATCCCCTTCCTGATCTCCGCGGTCCTGCTGGCCGCCTGTGCCAGCTGCGGCCCGAATCCCACACGATCCCCGATGCCCGACCTTTCGACCGACGACGCTCCCCCCACCACTTCGACCGCGACCTTCGGCGCCGGCTGCTACTGGTGCGTCGAGGCCGTGCTCGAGCAAGTCGACGGCATTCTCGAGGTCGATGCCGGTTTCATGGGCGGCCACGTCGAGGACCCGAGCTACGAGCAGGTTTGCTCGGGCACGACCGGTCACACCGAAGTCGTCCAACTCGTCTTCGACCCGAGCGTGATCTCGTACGACCAGATCCTCGAGTGGTTCTGGAAGCTCCACGACCCGACGACCCTCGACCGACAAGGAGCGGACGTCGGACCGATGTATCGCTCGGTGATCTTCTACCGCGACGAGGACCAACGACGTCGTGCCGAGGATTCGAAGGCGCGCGCCGAAGCCTCCGGGCATTTCGATGCACCGATCGTGACCGCGATCGAGTCCGCGACGACCTTCTATCGGGCCAAGCAAGAACACCAGGACTTCTACCGGAACAACCGCTCGTACGGCTACTGCCGCGCGGTCATCGCGCCGAAGCTCGACAAGCTCGGCCTCGAGAAGTGACGGACTACGTTCGGTTCAAGGGCGAACGGGTCCCGATCAAGGCCTGGGTCCACGGGGTTCCGGCGGAGGACGAGGCGCTCGATCAGCTCCGCAACGTCGCGAGCCTGCCCTTCATCCACGGCTGGGTCGCTGCGATGCCGGACGTACACTGGGGGATCGGCGCGACGGTCGGCAGCGTGATCCCGACCAAGGGTGCCATCATCCCGGCGGCGGTCGGTGTCGACATCGGCTGCGGGATGATGGCGACGCGGACGACCTTGACCGCGGAGCGCCTGCCGGACTCCCTCGAGTCCATTCGTGCGGCGATCGAGCGTGCGGTCCCCCATGGCCGCACGAATCAGGGCGGGAAAGGCGATCGCGGTGCGTGGGGCGATCGGGTGCCGGCCGAGGCCGAGGATCGTTGGCGACGTCTCAGGCCGGGCTACGAGCGGATCCTCGCGTCGCATCCCCGCCTCGACCGTGGCCAGCACATTCGTCACCTGGGCACGCTCGGCGCGGGGAACCACTTCATCGAACTCTGTCTCGACGAATCCGATCGGGTCTGGCTCCTGCTGCACACCGGCTCGCGCGGCGTGGGGAATCGTATCGGCACGCATTTCATCAAGTTGGCGCAACGCGACATGCGCCGCCATCTCGCCGACCTCCCGGACAAGGACCTGGCCTACTTCGAGGAAGGCGCCGAGCACTTCGACGACTACGTGTTCGCGGTCGAGTGGGCCCAGCAGTACGCCCGTGCCAACCGCGAGGTCATGATGCAACGGATCGTCGACGCCCTGCTCGCGCAGTCGGATCTGCCCAGTTTCCAGCTCGAAGGCACGGTCGTGAACTGTCACCACAACTACGTGCAGCGCGAGCATCACTACGGCGAGGACGTGTACCTCACCCGCAAGGGAGCCGTGAGTGCGCGTGACGGCGAACTCGGCGTGATACCCGGCTCGATGGGCGCCCGCTCCTACATCGTGCGCGGTCGTGGGAATCCGGAGAGTTTCCATTCCTGCAGCCACGGAGCCGGTCGCGCGATGTCTCGTGGGGCGGCGCGTCGCAAGTTCACGATCGACGACCATGCGAAGGCCACCGCCGGGGTCGAATGCCGGAAGGACGTCGGCGTGCTCGACGAGACGCCAGGCGCCTACAAGGACATCGACGCCGTCATGCAGGCCCAGCGATCGCTCGTCGACATCGTGCACACGCTGCACCAGGTCGTCTGCGTGAAGGGGTGAGACGTCGGGCGCGCTCGAGCGACCGGTGCCATCGATCTTTCCGCACCGACTCGATCCTTGGGGTAGGCTCCTGGGTGAGGAAGGTCGTCCTGGGAATCTCGCTATCGATCGCATCGTCGCTGTCTGCGCAGTCGACCGGTTGGATCGCGTACCCGCAGATGACGACCACCCACTCTCGCGGCCACGTGGCACCGCTCGGGCAGGATGCGACGCGCAAGTTCGACGAATCGCGCTTCCAGCAGCTGATTCCGGCGCGATACCTGCCGGGCGTGCCGACGCGCATCGATGCGGTCGCCGTGGTCGGCGCCGCCGCGACGGCCACGGTGGGCTACGATCGCCTGGAGATTCGTCTCGGTCACGCGACGAGCGGGACACTGAGTTCCACGTTCGACGACAACCTGGCCGACATGGTCACGGTCGTCGACATCGCGGGAGGCGCCGTTCGCTACGACTTCGCCGAATGGTCGACGATCCCGTTCGATCGCGCATTCGACTACGACGGTCGGCGGCCGCTCATCGTCGAGATCCGCAAGCGAGTTCGCACCGATCCCGCGACGACCTCCGCGTCGATCGTCGCCTCTCGCATCGACAGCAATCCTGGGCGGTCCGATCTTCCGGTCGCGCGCTTCACCTACGGTCCGATCGACTCCGGAGCGATCGACGCCTCGGTTGCCACTCATGCGTTGCCGGCACCGATGAGCATCCGATTCTCGACCTCGTCGGACACGCTGACGGTCGAGAGCCCTCGCGGTGGTGCGCTCGACCACGTCTTCCCGCTCGATGGTCGAGTCACGCTGGAGGTTCGAGCGAAGTCGGGCACCTACTTCGCGATCCTGGGCTTCCCGGGCTTCGGACCGCCGATCGTGACCCCTCCGCTCGAAGGCGTGGCCCACCTTCCCGTCACCGTCGCCCTGCCGATCGCCAGCGGCTCGTCGGCCGCCCCGCGAACCGAACTCTTGATCCCGCGCAACGAAGCGTTGGTCGGGTATCACGCCGCGTTCCAGGCCGCGGTCCTGGACTTCGCGAACGGATCGATCGTCTGGACGAACGCGATCGACTTCTTCGTGAATCCCTGACCGCTGACCGTCCGGTCCGCGCGCGCTACGATCCGGGCATGAACCAGCGCGTCCTCGGTCCGCTCTTCGCGATGCTCTTCGGCATCTCGGCTCTCCCGGCACAGCAACTGACCTCGGTCGTCGAGCTCGGACGTCTGCCCGCGCTCTCACAGGGTCGCGCCGGGACGTGTTGGAGTTTCGCCACGACGTCGATCACGTCGTGACAGAGGCCGC
>JAGQQZ010000148.1 GCA_020425915.1 Planctomycetota bacterium
ACAGCCACTCCCCTCGCAGCCATTCGTCGCAGGTTCAACGCCAAGCAGACCAAGCTCCATTCGCCGGCGACCTTGCGCACCCCGCGCAGGCTGAAGGCGCGGAAGCCGAGCACGTGCTTCACCCAGCCGAAGACCGGCTCGACGATGGCCTTCCTCTGTTTGTAGCGGGCACGTCCACGCTTGGTTCGCAGCTTCTTCAGCATCGCCTGGCTGCATGGCGATTCCGCACTCGGCAGTCTCACCGCCTTGCCCTCGCGTCCGAGCGAGACGTAGCCGTCGATGCCGAGCTGCTCGAGCATCTGCAGATCGCGTTCGTTCTTGTAGCCAGTGTCGGCGAGCACGCGCTTCGGGATCGCGTCCGCGCTCTCGTAGGCGGCGTTGACGACTGGCATCAGCAAGCCCATGTCCTTCGGGTTCTGACTCACGGTCGCAGCGACCACGATCTGCGCCTTCGCGTCGACGGCGATCTGCGCGTTGTAGCTCTGCTGAAACACCTTGCCGGCCATCGGCATGATCCGGCTGTCCGGATCGGTGAAGTTCTCCTGGTCGCGCGGCTGCGGCAGCACGCGCTCGCTCTTGCTCGATTCGGTCGCCGTCTCGCTGCCCTTCTCCGCTTCCTGCTTCGCGGCGGCTTCGACAGCCTTGCGCTCTTCGAGGCGCTTCTTCGCCGCCTGGATCGTCTTCAGGCGCGTCTTGCGGTTGGCCAGCTCCGACGGCAGTTCGTCGCCACGGAAGTCCGGGCCGAAGGTGTCGTCGTCGATGTCGTCCTGGTCGCGCGCCGCCTGTGTCAGCTTCCGGATCTCGCTGCGCAGCTTCTTCTCCTCCAGGAGCATCCGGTCGTAGCTCATGGCCTTGTGCTTGCTCGCGTTCGCCTTCACCTTGCTGCCGTCGACCGCGATCGTGCCCATCTTCACCAGGCCGGCTTCCTTGGCGAGCTGCACGACCTGCACGAACAGGCGATGGAACTCGTCGAGGTTCTCTTCGCGGAAGCGGCAGATCGTTCGGTGGCTCGGCGACAGACCGGCCGCGATCACTCGGAACGCCACGCTGTCCTCGATCTGTGCCGCGATCTTGCGCGAGGCAAACGTCCCCGTGCAGTAGCCGTAGATCAGCAGCGCCAACATCACGCGCGGCGGGTAGGCCAGCTCACCCTTCCCGCAGACGCGGTACTTCCCGAGAAGCGAGTCGATGTCCAGCTGCTCGACCGCGTCGATCACGAACCACGCGAGGTGCCCCTCTGGCAACCAGTCGCTCGGTGATGGAGGAAGGAGAAGGCCCTGCCGACGATCCTCTTGCGTGCGAAATCCGCCCATGCCGGCCACTACGATAGACGTGCGGGCAGAGGATTTCCGATCTCACAATTCTTCAGCCCGCCGCGGTCGTCCCGTGGCGCAGACTCCTAGAATGTGGCGTTGGAAACGCAACCAGCAGGTTCGGTAGCGACACTCCTCCCAACGGGCTCCAACATGCGTTTCTCAGTCTCAACATGAGCGATACCGAAATGACAAAACAAGATCCGAACGACAACGATCTACGTCAGAGCGATGCGCTTGCTTTCATTCTCCACCAAGACAAGCTCATGTGGGGTCGCGTTCAGACAATAGCATTGGTTCAGCTAGCCGGCCTTGGTGCAGCGTATGCCGTCAGAGATGTCCGCTGGTTGTCGGTTTCTGCATTGGTCCTGTGCGCAGTCTTGACGTTTTTGATTCACGGCCTTCTTCGCGTGGACGAGGCCCAGCGGAGGAAGATCCACGCCAAGTACGTTAGGGGCCTCAACTGGAGAACTCCTCGTCGTTTTTTTGCTCCGCTTCGTGGCGGGGAAACTGCGTGGGTCGTGTTCCTGGTGATGATCGCGACGGATATCGTCTTTGGTTGCTTGATCTGGAGCAACGAATTGCCTGCATCCTAGGCATGCCGGATTCGTCGCGCAGACTTGTTTCGCGGCATCAATCCGCGAACACTCCGCCGAGTGGCTTGAGCGCTTCGTCCACCAAGTCTCGGTAGAAGCTGTATTCCTTGCCGATGTAGTGGCTGGCGCTAACGCGAACAGCACTCGAGCGCGAGCTGTGGCCGAGCAACCGGTCGATGATGAGAGAGTCCACACCGCCAGCTTGCAGGAGGGTCGCGTAGGTTCGCCGCAGCCGGCGCCAGCTGAAGCCGGGGCTCAGCTTCGCGATGCGGCAGCGCAAGGAGCTCATCTGGTTGCGGTTAGCGCGCTCGCCGGACTGGGCCGGGAACATCGGTCCCGACGAAGCTCGGCGGACGAACTCGCTCATGAGAACGCGCGGGATCGGTTGGAGGCGTTGTGACTGCGCGTTCTTGGTTTTGGAGATGCGGACGAAGCGCTGCTTCTCATCGAAGTCCTCCCAGTCGAGTGCTTCGAGTTCCATCACACGAAGCCCGAGGCCGAGACAGCCCTGAAGCATCCAGAGGGCGTAGCCGCGGTCTCCGTTCTCACCGCTTGAGCGTAGAGCCGTGACGAGTGAGCGGAGTTCATCGAGCGCGTAGACCTCGATGGGAGTGCTCGCATCTCGCGGAATACGGAAGTTCGCGAAGGGCGAGCGGGTGACCCACTCCTCACGAAGTGCGAAGTTGAAGAAGGTGCGCAAGTAGCGCAGGTAGCGCGCAACAGAGGTCGGGTGCAGCTTGCGAGACTCCGCACTCAGACGCGCTTCAAACTCGGCAAGATCGTCCCGAGTGACAGCCGAGAGCTCGACGTTTCCCACAACATCGCCGAACTCCTCAAGAACGCGCCGCTTGTCCCGCAGGAAGGCGGGCGTGTTGCGCTGGAATCGCAGGAAGTCCTCAACCGCCCGCACGAGGCGCACTTCGTCCTGGGCAGCAAGCCCTTGCTCGCTCGTCAGCCCCAGCCGTTCCTGGTAGCGGTCCCGGAGCTGTGCTACTTCCGTGCGCGTGACCGACGCGGGGTTCCGGACCGACACCCTCAGGGCCCTAAAGCGCGCCGCCGTTGCTGTCAGCTGCTTCCACTTGCCGGAGGAAGGATCCTTGACCGCGAACTTCCAGCCGCGGCCGTGACGGTAGATGCCAGTGCTTCGTCGTCGTGCCATGTCAGATCCGTGGATCGGGCTGCGTCCGTGGTGACGGAACCCCCGCGGTTTTCTGACATTTCTTCTGACATTCCCAGCTGAACGGCTTCCACGCGGCCCAGCACCTCGGAGTGGTTCATTCCTAAGATCTGGTGCTTCAGCAGTTTCTGGACGAAGGAACGTAGTGGGCGATGACGGACTCGAACCGCCGACTTCCTGCTTGTAAGGCAGGCGCTCTACCAACTGAGCTAATCGCCCTGGCGGCGCAGCAAGCTAGCGACAACCGCGGCGGAAGTCACCGGGCTCGAAGCCGGCGCGCTGGAATTCCGTCGTCAGTAGATCTTCTCCATCAGCACGCCGCAGATCCACGCGCCGTAGGTGCCGAGCGCGTAGCCGAGCACCGCGAGCAGGACGCCGACGGGCGCGAGCGACGGGTGGAACGCGGCCGCAACGACCGGGGCGGAGGCGGCGCCGCCGATGTTGGCCTTCGAGCCGACGGCGAGGAAGAAGTAGGGCGCACGGATCAGCTTCGCGACGAGGAACAGCAGGCCGACGTGGAACGCCATCCAGATCAGGCCGACGCCGAACAGGCCGGGGTGGTCGAAGATCTCGAGGATGTTCATCTTCATGCCGATCGTCGCGACGAGCACGTAGATGAACACGCTGCCGATCTTCGATGCACCCGCGCCCTCGATGTTGCGCGCCTTCGTGAACGAGAGGATCACGCCGAGTGTCGTCGCCGTGACGATCAGCCAGAAGAACTTCGACGTGAGGCTGAATTCATCGAGTTGCGGGGCGTTCGTCTCGATCCACGGGGCGATCACGTCGGCGGCCCAGTGCGAGAACCCGGTCGCACCGAACGCGAACCCGCAGATGATCATCAGGTCGGGGAACGACGGGTTCCGCGCGATGCGCTGCGAGAACTCGTGCATGTGTTCCTTCAGCCGCGTGACGGCCGAGGCGTCCGCCTTCAGCCAACGATCGATCGAATCCGATCGCGCGACGCCGAGCAGCAGGAACGCCATCCAGATCTCGGCGACGATGACGTCGATCGTGATCATGATCCCGTACATCTTGCTGCTGATCGCGTGATCGGGCGGCTGATTCCACATCTCGTACATCGCCGCTTGGTTCGCGCCGCCGCCGATCCAACTGCCGGCGATCGTCGTCATCCCGCGCCAGACCTCTTCGCCACCCTCGGGGTGGATCACGCTCGGCGCGATCTGGTCCATGATCAGGAGCGCGAGCGGCCCGCCGAGGACGACGCCGACCGTCGCGGCACCGAACATGATCAACGCCTTCGGCCCGAGCCGGACGACTTCGCGCAGGTCGATGCTCAGCGTCAGGAGCACGAGACTGGCGGGGAGCAGGTAGCGCGAGGCGACGAAGTAGAGCTGTGACTTGCCGAGGAACGGCCGCAGTTCGTCGACCGGAACCGCATGCTCCGCGACGAAGTCCTTGAGCTGTGCGACGGTCGAGATGCCGGCGGTGTCGAGCCCGAGTCCGCGCAGGTGCGCGAGCGCCGGTTCGAACTCGATCCAGCCCGGCGAGACGATGCCGAGCGTGTTCAGCAGCGACGGCAGGAAGTAGCACAGCAGCAGCGCTGGCACGACCTTGTAGAAGCGCGACCACGACGGCATCGCAGTCGTCTTGAAGACGAACGCGAGGACGATCGCCAAGCAGCCGAAGACGACCGCGTCGTTGGTGAAGAGGGGCGTCTTGGAGACGATGGAGTCCATGAGGCGCAGGCAGAGGTCAACGCGCGAGCCGGGCCCGCGCACGGATGGACAGCACCTCAGATCCTACGGATTCGCCGCCTACCTGGAACCGCGATCCGACCCGATCCCGCCGAGGTAGGAGTCGATCGCGGCACCCGCCCCACCGAACAGCGACATGCTGATGCGGAACAGCGGCACGTGCCAGGTCCCCGAGCGGAGCGCGACGTCGTTGCGGCACCGCACGCGCGTGCCGTCGCCGGACGGCTCGATCCAGAACTCGCAGTCGGAGCGGAACGGCACGACCGTGTCGACGAGCTCGCGGTGCAGGTGCGAGGGCTCGGACTCGGCGACGTTGCGAACACGCAGCGCCGACCCGCCCATGCGTTCCTCCCACACGGCGAGGCCGTTCTCGCTCGGCAGTTCCTCGACCCCGCGACACATGTTGCCGCTCATCGGGAAGCGTTTCGGATCGTGCAGACGCCGCCAGACCTCGTCGATCGGCAGGTCGATCTCGACCGACTTCTCGGCTGAGTAGCGTTCGGGAAGCAGGCTGCCGACGACGAACGCCAGCGCGACGAGGACGACGGGGACGAGGACGATCCACAGCCACATCTTTCGAGTTCTCCGGTTCATGATTCGATTCGGCATGGGTTGCCGAGTCGGTGACCGGACGCGGCCACGGGCGTCGGAGTTTCTCGAAGGAAATCGCGATCTCGCGACTCAGTCTTCGCGCCACTCGTCGAACAAGCCGCCGCGCAGCTTGTCGCGCAGCTTGCGCAACAGGCGGTTGTAGCGCAGCGAGACCGCGTTCGGCGTCTGGCCGAGCAGCGCGGCGACGTCCTGGTTGTCCTGCTGTTCGATCCCGCGCAGCACGACGAGCTCGCGCTCCTCGGGCGTGAGTTCGACGAGGGCGCGCGTCAGCTCGTCGTGTCGCTCGCTCCGGAGGGCACGACTGACGACGCCGACCGTCTCGTCCGGGAGGGCGCTGACGCCCGGCGCATCCGAACCGCCATCCGCGAGGGTCCGACGCGCACGGATCCGGCTGCGGACGAGTTCGTTCGTCAGGTTGAGAAGCGTCGTCGCGAGGAACCGCACGACCACCGGCGTGTGCCGACCGTCGCGTGCGTCCAGCTCCGGCAACCTCGGGATCGCGCGCAGCCAAACTTCCTGCACGAGTTCGTCGGGGTCGACGTCCGGCAGGCTGCGTGCCGCGCGGAATCGGGCCTGCGTCGTCAGCAGCGGCGAGAGCCGTTGCACGAGCTGGCCGAGCCCGTCCGCGTCACCACCCCGGGCGAGGCGGACGAGCCGCGTCGTTTCGTCGCCGGATTCCACGCGACGAACTCTACGGAATTCGTGACGCCTCGCACTCGCCCCGGTCATCGCGGTAGCGTTGCATGACCTCCTCCGGCCCGATGCCCGACCGTCCCCAAGACCACCCCGCGATCCTCGCCGCGTTCCTCGATCGATACCTCGCCGACGCGCGCGCGGGACGCGTGGCGTCGCGGGACGAATACCGTGCGCTGTTCCCCGACCACGCCGAGCTGGTCGGTGAGGAGTTCGATCGCTTGCAGGAACAGGAGGCCGGCCCCGAACGCATCGGTCACTATTCGCTGCTCCGCGAGCTCGGCCGCGGCGGTCAAGGGGCGGTGTTCCTGGCCCGGGACGAGCGGCTGGGCCGCGAGGTCGCGCTCAAGCTGATCCCCGATCAGGGTCCGCTGTCGGCGCGCGCCCTCGCGCGTTTCCGACGCGAGGCCGAGATCACGGCGAAGCTCGACCACCCGAACATCTGCACGGTTCTCGACTCGGGGCGGGCCGACGGGTTCGTCTACATCGCGATGCGCTTCGTCGACGGCGAGTCGCTCGGCGACCGCGTCCGCCGAGTTCGCGACGACGATCGTGCGCGTGAGGAGCTTCGATCGCGCGCGACGATCCTCGAGACCGTCCGCCTGTTCGAGCGCATCGCCCGCGCCGTGCACGAGGCGCACCGCGCCGGCGTCGTGCACCGCGATTTGAAGCCGGCCAACATCATGCTGAGCCGACACGGCGATCCGGTCGTGCTCGACTTCGGACTCGCGCGGGACGACGAACGCGCGCCCGGGGATCCCGAGCTGACGCGCACCGGCGAGGTGTTCGGCACCCCTTGGTACATGTCGCCGGAACAGCTTCGCGGCGACTCCGGGATCGACGCACGCACTGACGTCTACTCGCTCGGCGCGAGCCTGTACGAGTGTTTGACCGGGAATCGTCCGATCGAAGCCGCGTCGCGCGAGGCGCTCTACCAGGCGATCCTCGACGCACCGATCCGGGACCCCAGGCAGCACAACCCGAAACTGCCGCGCGACCTCTGCGCGGTGCTGACGATCGCGCTCGACAAGGATCCCGACCGCCGCTACGCGACCGCGGAGGCGTTCGCCGACGACCTGCGTCGCATCGCAGAGCTCGAACCGATCGTCGCACGCCCACCGTCACTCGGCTTGCGGGGCTGGCGTTGGGTGCAGCGCAACCGGACCGTCGCGACGCTGAGTCTGCTGTTGTTCGCGGCGCTGACGACGGGGCTGTTCGTGTCGATGTCGGCGCTGCGCGACTCGGAGGACGCGAGAACCGAGCTGCGCGCCGCGCTCGACGACATCCTCGCCGGCAAGGAACGGAAGCTCCAACTCGAGATCGAGGCGAAGCTGCTCGAGGCCTACCAGGCGGCGTACTCCGCGGATCCTCGATCGGCCCCGCGCCTGTTCGAAGAGGTGCTCGCCCTCGATCCGAGCAACGTCGACGCGCTCGCCGGGAGAGTCTGGCTCGAGCTCGGTCGTCCGGCGCGCGCACTCGGGCTGCTCGACAACTACGGCAGTGGCATGCCCGCCGAGACGGTCGCGTGGATGCGGACCTTCGTCGGCGGAGAACGCAATCCGCCGACCGACGCCGACGATCCGGATTCGCTCCGGCTGTACTGGGCCGGCCTCGACCGGATCGGCGGGTTCGAACGGCCGGTCCCGCCGGAGGACGCGCGCGCGGCGTTCGACCTGTTCCGTCGCGCCGCGCTGCGCTCGGACCGACCGCGCTTCCACCACCACCATTCGATGTTGATGACGGCATCGCGTCTCGGCGACCGCGCGCTGCTCGAAGCGTGTGCGGACGACCTCGAGCACTTGTGGCCGGACGCACCCGCGACGCACGAGGCGATCGCGCAGTTCTTCCTGCCGATCGATCGCGCGCGGGCGGTGCGTTCGCTGCACCGCCTGACCGAGACGACGCGGTCGGCGACGCCGTACTGCGGGCTGGCCTACGCCGCGATGCTCGACGGGGAGACGGATCGCGCGCTCGAGTGGTTCGACCGCGGCATCGAAGTCGATCCGACGTTCGCGACGATCTGGTTCATGCGCGGGCAGCTGCGCGCACGGCTCGGCGATGCGACCGGCGCGTGCGCGGACTTCGAGGGTGCGCTGCGAGCGGATCCGGAGTTCGCACCGGCGCGCGCTGCCCTGGATGCGTCGTCGAAGAAGTAACGTCAGTCCGCGCCCGGCGCCGCGGGAACGTCGACCGAGTCGCCCTCGCGCACGACCCAGAACGAGAGCTCGGGCACGTTCCGTCGACTGACGGCGTGCAGCACTTCCTCGACGATTCGCGGCCGGGCGGCCTCGAGTCGGGCGAGCACCTCGGACTTCTCCATCTCGCTGCCGGGGGGATGGACCGTGAACACGACGTTCAGTCGATTGCCGGCCGCGGGCTCGACCGATTCCACCGACATGTTCTGCAGCACCTCGTCCTCGAAGTCGCCGAGCAGCGTCATCTCGATGGTGCGACGGATCTGGGCGCAGAGCTGCGCGAGCTTTCGACCCGACGACGCAGCGCCGCCGGGACGGGACCGGCGCCTACTGGCCATCGTCTTGCGGCAACTTCGGTCGTTCGGCCGGCGTGAACTCGAAGCCCGGCTCGAACTCGGAGTCGGTCCATGCGCGGCGGAACATCCAGTCGAGCGAGTCGACCGGCGCACCGAGCAGGAAGTGGCCACCGCCGGCTCCGGCCGAGACGCCCCAGAACAGGAACTCCTGCTTCGCGTAGCCGAGCGGCTCGTCCGACGCGAGCGAGATCGGCCAGGTGATCGGCAACGTCACGACCGACACGACGGCACCGACGAGACCACCGAGCCAGGCGCCGGTGCGGGCGGTGTAGCGGACGTAGCCCGGCCGCCCGAGATCCTGCGGTGGCGACTCGCGGTCGATGTCGGCGACGACCCGGGGGTAGGAACAGCTCGCCGCGAGCACGGTCGCGAGCGTGATGGCGACTCGAATGCGCATTGGCAGCGAGCTTATCGGGGATGCGGCCCCACGCAATCCAGAGGGGGCTTCACCGCGGGAATCCGCCTCGATCGCGGAGCGAGTCGCCAGAAACGCCCGGCGGCCCGAGTTCGGCTCCGCCGACGTTGCAGGGAGCCGGGGGTCTAGCTACCGTGCCGGCCCTTCTGATCCGGCCTGCGCGGGTCAGCTCGCCTCCTTCGAATCCGGAACTGACACTATGAAGATCGCCGTCATCGGGACGGGTTACGTCGGCCTCGTGGTCGGAACTTGCTTTGCCGAGACCGGCAACCGAGTCACGTGCGTCGACGTCGACGAGGACAAGATCCGCAAGCTCAAGAACGGCGAAGTGCCGATCTACGAGCCCGGCCTCGAGGAGCTGATCGGCCGGAACTCGAGCGAGGGTCGATTGCTGTTCAGCACGGACGTCGCGCAGGCCATCCGCGAGGCGACGGTCTGCTTCATCGCGGTCGGCACGCCGCCCGACGAGGACGGCAGCGCGGACCTCAAGTACGTCCTCGCAGTCGCGCGCGCGATCGGCGAGAACCTGAACGACTTCAAGGTCGTCGTCACCAAGAGCACGGTGCCCGTCGGCACCAACGCGAAGGTCCAGGCCGAGGTCGAGAAGGTCACCGACAAGGAGTTCGCGGTCGTCAGCAACCCGGAGTTCCTCAAGGAGGGCGCGGCGATCGACGACTTCATGAAGCCGGACCGCGTCGTGATCGGCACGAACAGCGAACGGGCGCGCGACATCATGACGGACCTCTACGCGCCGTTCATGCGCACCGGCAAGCCGATCATCGTCATGGATCCCGCCTCGGCGGAGATGACGAAGTACGCCGCCAACTCGATGCTCGCGACCCGCATCTCGTTCATGAACGAGATGGCGCAGATCTGTGAGCGCGTCGGCGCGGACGTCAACCTGGTCCGCAAGGGGATCGGCACCGACCAACGGATCGGCTTCCCGTTCCTGTTCGCGGGTGCCGGATACGGTGGATCCTGCTTCCCGAAGGACGTGCGCGCGCTGATCCGCACGGCGAACGACCACGGCTACGAGCCGAAAATCGTCAACGCCGTCGAAGAGGTCAACCACGCCCAGAAGGCCGTCGTGTTCGAGAAGATCCTCAAGCACTTCGGCGGCGATCTGAAGGGCAAGCACTTCGCGATGTGGGGCCTCGCGTTCAAGCCGAAGACCGACGACATGCGCGAAGCGCCGAGCGTCGTGATCATCGACAAGCTGCTCGAGCACGGCGCGACCGTCACGGCGTTCGATCCGGAGGCGATGAAGGAAGCCAAGCGCATGCTCGGTGACCGGATCAAGTACACGAACACCGCGCTCGAAGCGCTGGACGGCGCGGACGCGATGATCCTGATCACCGAGTGGGCAGAGTTCCGGCACGTCGACCCGGACGAGATCAGCAAGCACCTCGGCAACCCGGTGCTGTTCGACGGCCGTAACATCTTCGACCCGCGCCGCATGCGCGAGGCTGGCTTCACCTACTACGGGATCGGCGTCTCCTGAACGCCAGCGCGCTCGACGTCGACGGCATCCGCCGCGGCGTCGGTCGCTTTGTCGCGGGCGCGCGTCAACGCGCGCCGCGCCGACATCTCGTCGAGCGCCCGCTGCAGCCGCTCGGCGTTCGTGCCGCCGGCACGGAGGTCCGCGGCGATCGCAGCCTCGACCGCGGCGAGCTCTGCCGCCGCAGCGTCGAGTTCGCCGCGTGAGATCAGCGCCTTGGCGATCCAGTTCCCGGCCTCGATCCGCTGGCGCGGGCCCGGCGCCGCTCCGCACGCCGCGCGGAATGCCTGGATCGCCTCGTCGTGGCGCTCCGCGGCGCCGTGACAACGGGCGATCCACAACCTGGCGTCGTGCGCGCGGACCGTCTTCGGCTCGAACGCCGCGCACTCCCCGTAGGTCTTGATCGCCGCGTCGAGTTGCTTCGCGCGGCGCTGCATCTCGGCGAGGCCGAACAGCGCCCGCGACCGGTAGCGATCGTCGGCCTGGGCGATCGCACACCCGAACGCCTCTGCGGCTCGCTCGAGGGTCCCGTGCCGACGCCACGCCTCGCCGGCCTGGTACCACCCGCGCATCGCGGCGGCAGGCTCGGCCTCGAACTCGCGCGCGCTGCGCTCGCACTGCTCCGCGATCGCCTGCAGAGCCGCGGCGCGTTCGGGGCCCTTCTTGCCTTTCAGGCCTTTCTCGAGGCCGGCGATCGTCTCGAACGCCAGCTTCGCGGCGTCGCTGAGCTTGGCTCGGACGGGTTGCTCCGCGTTGGTGGTGGCCTCGTCGCCCTGCGCGAGTGCGGCGGGTGCGAGGAGCGCGATCGACAGGATGGTCGTCCAGACGGACTTCATGGTTTCTCCGTTCGTCAAGGTGGGGAAAGGGTCGGGCCCGCGGCCCGCGATTCGATCAGGCGTCCGGCGCGGGCAGCCGCGCGACGATCAGCGCGCGCAGCCGTGCGCGGCTGCGGTGCAGGCGCGCCTTGACGACGGTGTCGTCGAGACCGTACCGCTCGGCGAGCTCACGGCAGCTGAAGCCTTCGTAGTAGCCGCGCACGAGGCAGGCGTTGAGGCTCCCGACCGCAGCCAGCGCCTCGTCGAGCACTTCGAGTACCGCGTGCATGCGATGCCATCGATCCTCGATACGGACCAGGGGAACCTCGGCGCGATCCTCGATCCGATCGGCGACGCTCGCCGCGCGGCTACGCTCGGATCGGATCGCGCGGATTGCCTGCGAACGCAGTCGGCGCGCGATCGTCCGGGCGTAGGACGGCACACAGGTAGAGTTCCGCACGCCGTCGGCTCGCTGCCAGGTCTCGATCGCGGCGATCTGCGCGAGGTCATCGGCGCAGGTCCCTTCCTGGTCACGGCGCCGCGCGAGGAATCGGGCGGCCGAGTCGAGGGCGATTTCGTAGGTCGAGGTCGTACGAACCATGGGCGCGAGGGGTCGAGGTCGAAGGCCGCTTCCGCGGCCTTCCCTCACGCAACGCACCCCACCGATTCCGACGGACTTCGACTAACCGGGTGGGCGTTTCCGGATCGCGTCGCGACGCAATCCAGCGATTCGATCCATGATCGTCTCGGTGGCGACATGCAGACGCTCGCGACGCGTTGCACCGAGTTCGCGCACGTCGAGCGGATCGC
>JAGQQZ010000149.1 GCA_020425915.1 Planctomycetota bacterium
CGTCGGCACCGGCGAGCACGACATCGCGGTCGAGGTGCGGCCCGGTCAGAAGCCCGCGACGTTCGCTCTCGACCTGCTGTGGAACGGCGACGTCGTGCACAGTTTCGAGGAGGTCCGCACGTTGCGGCCGACGACGGGTACGCCGCTCGCGGTCGACCTCGTGGTCGAGGGGCGGAGCGGCGGCAACGTCGACGTGTCGTTCGACGACTTCCGACTCAATCGCAGGAGGGAACAATGATGCGCAGCCAGCGACCGCAGTCCGGGTTCACGTTGATCGAGGTCATGGTCGTGATCGCGATCCTCTCGCTCCTGATCACCGCGCTCTGGCCGTCGATCTCGCGGGCGCTCGGTGCCTCGGAGGAGACCGAGACCCAGGCCCGGATGATGGAGCTGCGGGCCGCGATCGAGGAGTTCCAGCGTGAGTACGGGTTCTACCCGTCCGATGACTTCCAGAACTTCGGCGACGAGATCGAGATCAAGGCGAAGCCCGACGGCGTCAACTCGGGCGTCGAGTCGCTCGTCATGTTCCTGTGCTGGAAGCCGAACGCGCGGATGGACCTCACCGACAACGAGGACTGGCTCGACAACACCGACGGCGACGAGAACTCGGTCGAGATTCCCGGCCTGCAGCGCACCGCGAAGATGGAGGTCGTCGACGCCTGGGGCACGCCGTTCGCCTACTTCACGAGTCAGAACTACACCAAGCAGCAGCAGATCCGGCTCGGTGGTGACGGTGCCGGTGACGACGTGATCGCGAAGGCATACAAGAACCCGAACGGCAAGGGCTTCGTCGGCCCGCGCAAGTTCCAACTGATCTCGGCCGGTCCGGATCGCGAGTTCAACACCGAGGACGACCTCGTGTACCCGGCCGTGCCGCGCGACTGACCCCTCGAAACCACCCCGTGCAACGCAACGGATTCACTCTCGTCGAGCTACTCATCGTCATGATGGTGCTCGGCGTGCTCGCCGGGATCGGCATCGGATTCCTGCAGCGTCGGGGCAACGACGTCGACATCGCGCTCGCGATGATCCGTGACCAGGTCCGCGCCGCCGCGTTGACCGCGCGTTCGAAGCAAGTTCCGGCAACCGTCACCTTCGACCCGGGCGAGGTCGGCGGCTCGGCGAGCGTCGAGGCCCGGGTCCTGGTGCCGGTCGCGCACTGGGCGCTCGAGGATGGTCGGAGTGGCGACAGCCGTCTGACGCCCGATACGCTCACCGGAAGATCGGTGCCGGGGCGATTCGGGCTCGGGCGCCGACCGGACCCGGATGCGACTCTTTTGACGTTCTCGACCGAGGAGGTCCGCCACACGTTGTTCGACCTGCGGGACGGATTCGTCGTCGGTCTGGACGTCAAGCTCGACGACCGTGCCGAGATGGCGCTGATCTCGCTCGATCGCAACCTCGTGCTCGAGCTCGACGAGGATCTGTTCGTGCGCGCGAAGATCGCGGTCGCCGGCAAGGAGCAGGTCGAGGGTTCGGTCGAGCTCGAGAGCGACGTGCCGTTGCGGCTGCACCGGTGGGCGTCGGTACGCGTGGTTCACGATGGCGACGAGGCCTCGCTGTGGATCGACGACCGAGCGTGTGATCGCAAGTCGTTCCACGGGTCGATCTGGCAGGGCGACAACGACACTCTGCGGGTGTCGGAGGAGCATGCGCCGATCCTCGGCATCGTCGACGAGGTCCGCGTCATGGCATACGAGCGCACCGATCGGCAGTACTTCCCGGTGGGCGTCGAGCTCGTGACCGACGCACGCAACATCCGCTTCGACCGCGAGGGTCGACTCGGGGCGCCGGTGTCGTTCGAGCTGGTATACGGCGAGGAACGGTTGGC
>JAGQQZ010000150.1 GCA_020425915.1 Planctomycetota bacterium
CGCATCACAACGCACTCTCGAACCAATCCCATGAAGGCTCTCAGCATCCTCACCAGCGCCGCGCTCCTCGCTGGCTCCGCATTCGCCCAGGGCGGTCACCCGACCCCCGGCAGCATGCTCGTGTTCCCCGTGCACCGCTCCGGTGTCTCGATGTTCACGGTCCTCTGCGTGACCAACACCAACACGACCCCGGCGACCCCGACCAGCTTCGGTGGCAGCATCAACGCGCACTTCGAGTACGTGAACGTCACGCCGAACCCGGCCAACGCGTTCATGCCGCTCGGCTGCACGGTCTTCGATCGCATCGAGTTCCTGACGCCTGCGGACACGCTCTGCGTCCTGACCTCGTGCCACAACGCAGCTGCTCCGGGCGGCCAAGAGGGCTACGTCGTCGTGACGGCGGAGGACCCGAACCAGTTCGACACGCCGGCCCCGGGCCACAACTTCCTCGTCGGTAGCGAGATGGTCGTCAACGGCGCCGGCACGGTCTACGCGATCAACGCGTTGGCCTACGACGGCTACGTCCGCGATCTGGACGGCTCGATCAGCTCGGCCGGCCAGGACGTGCTCATCATCGACAGCTACGTCGCTCTCGCTGGCTCGCAGCTCACGCTGATCAACGGCGAAGGCGGTGCGCTGGACAAGAACGACGTCTACTTCAGCGTCTACAACGACAACGAGCGCGCCCTTTCGGCCACGCTCCGCTTCAACTGCTGGTTCGACCAGCCGCTGACCGCGATCAGCCCGTTGTTCGCCGAGTCGTTCCTGGCGAGCCTGCCGAACGATCCGGCCGAGCTCGACATCAACTGCGATGGCCTCGGCGACCTCGAGACCGGTTGGGCGACGATCCAGTCGCGCGGTGTCTTCAAGCCGGGTGGCCAGCAGATCTCGCAGGACGGCACGATCCTCGGTGCGATCACCGCCGGTGGCGCGTCGAGCATCGACGGCGGCCGCCTGCTGTGGGCGACGACCGACCTGCAGCCGCTCGTGCTCCTGCAGCGCTGATCGAACGGTTCCGACCGCAAGATGCGGCAACGAGGTCGGGTGAGCTTCGGCTCGCTCGGCCTCGCTGCGTGTACGCGCGGCGTCAGATGCGGGTCAGCGCGAGTTCGGTCATGCGAGCGGAGTAGCCGTGCCGCTTGAAGTGTCCCGCCGGGGCCCACCCGTCGAGGAAGCGGACGAAGTCGGCCCAGGCGATCGGGTAGAGCGCACGCCACTCGGCCTCGAGCTCCGCGCGATCGAGCTCGGGGCGTCGCGCCTCGAGGGCCGAGCCCAAACTCACGAAGTAGCGGTCGAGCGCGGCGTCGGCGAACGACTCGAGCTCCTCGGATTCGAGACAGCTGCTCAGGAAGTACGCGACGTCCTGGACCCCGCAGCCACCGCCGACGTACTGGAAGTCGACGGCGGCGACCGAACCGTCCGACGCGAAGCAGAAGTTCGCGACCTTCGCGTCGCCGTGGACGATCGTGCGGTACTTCGCCCCGCGGAGCGCCGCGTCGAGTCGCGGAGCCGCATCCCGCAGCCGCGCCTCGGACATCGCCGCGAGTTCGTCCGGACGTGTGTCGAGGTGCCAGTACGTACCGGCCGGCCACAGTCCCGTCGGATCGACGCCGACGAACGACGCGTGCAGTTCCGCGAGCCAGTCGAGACAGGGGCCGAGTTCGTCGGCCGACAGCTCGTCCCGACGGCCGGTGAATCCGGCAGCGTCGAGGTCCTCGAGGACGAGGACTCGTTCGACGCCATCGCTCGACTGTCCGAAGCACCGCGGCGTGCGCGCGGTGCAACGTCGCGACCAGCGCTCGTACCAACACGACTCGACCGTGTACGACCGCAGCTTGCGCTGGTGCGACCGGGACGTGTTCCAACCGCGCGGGTGACCCGCGGATGCAGAGCTCGGCGGCGCGACACGTTTGACGACGACGGTGTCCACGTCCGCACCCGACAGCGTGTATCGAACGATCTCGCCGTATCCGCTCCACAACGACTGCAGTCGTTCGTCGGGAACGGCCGCATCGGCGCCGACGAGCCTCGCGATCGGTGTGGACATGACCCGATTGGAATCGGGAACGAGACCCGATTCGAGTGGCGACACGGGCTCACGCGTTACACGCGAACGACGAATCGCTAGACTACTCCGTGGCTTCGTCCGGCCTCGCCCCCGCCTGTCGACCGCACGCTGTTTCCCCTGACCCCTGACAGCCTCATGCGTCGAGAGTCCCTCCTCGTCCGCGGGCAATCCGTTGCCTGCGTCTCGTTCCTCGCGATCGTCGTGGCGGCTTGTAGCGGAGGATCGACCCCCACCGGGTCCATCCTGGACGGGCCCGCGGGCGAGCAATCACCGAACAACTCCGGCGATGCCGAGTTGGTCTCGGTCTCGTACGGCCGACTCGTCGACGTCTACGGTCTGTCGGGAGCCGACGACGAGAACGTCCTGACGCTCTACCGCTCGGACGTCGTCATCGGATTGGAGATCGCGGACCAACGGGAGTCGGGGTCCGACCTCAGCGACGCGGAAGTGAGCTACGACTTCCTCGCCAACGATCCTTTGACGCTGTCGTCCCGCCTGCTGATCCCGCGCCGGATCGGTTCGGAGGAGTTCGATCGGCTGTTCGACGAACTCGACGACCGGCTGCGCAACGTGACGGCGGCGAAGTTCGGGCAGGACGTCACGACCCGACCGTTCTCGGTCGTCCCGCGCAACGCGGCGTTCGTGCTCGAGTTCTCGCAGGCGCTCGAACTGACCGACGAGTTCTTCGTCGCGAAGGACGACAACGGCGTCGTCCAAGCGCGACGGAACACCGAAGCGGTTCAGCTCCTGCGGATCGACTCCGATCCGAACGACGCCGAGCACGTCGGCGACTTCCGACCGATCGCGACGCGGATCATCGTGCGCGGGAACAAGATCGTGCTCGACCCGGTGTTCCTCGGTGTCGAGGGCACGCGCTACGGCACGCAGAACAACGCCGCCGGCCTGCCGGCATCGCTCGACCAGTATCAGGCGAACCTCCGACTGGCGATCGCGCTCGAGGGTCCGTTGGCCATGCCGGGAGTCCACATCGGTGACGACGCGGTGTTCCGCGGCAGGAACAACGACGGCTTCGACTCGATCATCCGCGACTTCCGCTCGGGGAATCCGCTCGACGAATCCGTGACGATGGCGCGCGGGTTCCTGCGCGACCTCGAGCCACCGCGCCTGGTCGGCTCGATCCCGTTCCGGCTCCGCGCCGTCGAGACCACGAGCGCGGACGTGCAGACCCTGACGATCTACAAGGCCGGACGCCGACACGGCATCGATCGAGGCGACATCCTCCGCATCATCGACCCGAAGACGGGAAGCCCGATCGACACCGAGGTCGTCGACGAACCCACGGAGGACGCCGAGGATCCTGGCGTGCAGCACGTCCTCGTCCCGGTCCGGCGCGTCGACGCACTGAACCAACTCGATCCTCGCTCGCGCCCGGACTTCCCGTCCGATCCCGAGTCACCCGCGGGCGAGAACTACCTGCGTCGCGAGGCGCCGGTGGCCGTGCTGATCGCCGAGTTCACGCTGCAGCGCCGGGACTCGGATTCGCTGCAGATCGTGCCGGTCGACGATCCGGCGAACTTCGTCATCTTCAGCCCGACGCCGTTCGCGCAGGTCGCGGGTTACGACCCGTTCCCCGGCGAGCCGAGCCCGCCGAACGCCAACATCTCGCCGTTCGCCAGCGTCGTCGTGCAGTTCAGCAAGCCGATCGACTTCGAGACCGTGAAGCCGCTCGACACGATGTTCTTCGCGACTCGCGAGGTCATCGGGGCCGACGCGGAGCTCGCGTTCCGGGACGACTACCAGCTCACCGCGAACCAGTTCAACGCCCACAAGTTCGTCACGCCACACCTCGTACACGCGCGCGCCTTCGACGAGGACGGTTCCCAGGCGTCGGTCCGCTTGCAGCCGGCGATGGGGTTCTATCTCGACGAGGACATGCGGCGCGACCCGATGGAGAGCCTCGCCGACGAGTACCCCGAGATCGGCGAGTTCGCGACGACGCGATATCCGTACTTCCTGCACATCGTCGGCGGACTCCAAGGCGTTCGCGACCTGGCGGGGAACCCGCTCGACTTCCAATCCGTGACCGGCGAGGAACACCTCACGGTCCCGTTCTTCCTCGACGGCCGCAAGCGTGAGGACTTCTCGGCGACGCCGTTCTTCGAGGACAACCTCGCGGTCAGCATCGTGCGCCGGTTCGCGAACGCCGACGAGGACGAACAGCCTTCGCAGTTCCGCGCTTCGGAGAACGACGAGTACGAGTTCCCGATGCCCGACGTGTTCGGGTCGGTGTCGATCTCCGCCGACGGCAAGTTGTCGTCGCGCCCGTTCACACGGATCACGAAGGTCGTCGACGACATCAACCAGCCACCGGTGCCCGACCAGGCTTCGCTACTGCGACACTGTCCGCTGAACATGGTCGCGGACCAGACCGCCGGACGTCCGTTCGGTGCCGGCATCCAGAACCCGCTGAACCCGTACGGCTGCCGCCTGCAGACCGTGTGGCGCGAGATCGACTTCGGCCTCTCGCGACAGGATCCGTTCGACTTCAACCTCGACGTCGAGCGCCTGTACTGGGCGCCACTGACGACCGAGGCCGTGTACTACGACATCTTCGACGCCGTCAGCCTGTTCCTCGGTCACTCCGAGTTCCGCCCGGAACCGTGTACGGTCGGTGGCTTCAGCCAGTTGACCGACTCGGGCCTGATCCGGCGCTTCGCGGACAACTACGCCCGCAACAAGCTGCCCGAGGGAAGCGGTCAGACGATCGAGTACCAACCCGCCCCGCACCCCGCCTACGTCGACCGACAGCTGACGATCAACCCGGCGGAGGCCGTGCTCGAACCCAACGGCATCAACCGGTTCCTGCCGCTGCCGAAGTTCGACGCACCCTACTTCGTGTGGCGTGACGAGACCGAATCGGTGCAAGGCGGTTCGACGAACTACGGGATGGACACGGTCTCGCAGGGCGCAGCCTACGACCCGTACATCCTGTCACCGTTCCGCAACGGTCGCATTCGACCCCAGCGGCGCGCGGACAGCGGCGCGGTGGTGCGCAACGAGTCGTTCTGGGACAACCGCGGGAACGTGCTCCAACCCGGCGCCGCGAGCGATGCGTTCACCGACGGCCTGCTCGGCTCGATCGCGCTCCCGTTGCTCGCCGACTTCCAGTCGGCCTGTGACTCGCCCGACCTGCCCGAGGAGTTCGGGTTCGTCGCCAACGGCTTCAACGGCTGGCAGATCTCGCTGACGGTCGTCGCATGGCCGCAACCGAACTTCCGATCGTTCTCGGGTGGCATCCCCGCGATCTGCGTGAACGAGAACAACGATCGTTGGGTCATGGCCGCGGGCCAACCGGCCGGCGGTGGGATCGGCATGACGCCGTGGGGCGACAACAGCCTGTACTGGACGATGGCGGACTTCCTCAAGCGCCAGAGCGTGGCGACGAGCGGATTCGTCGACATCGTCGACCCACACCGGAAACCCACCGAGGACGACCCACGCCTCGGCCCGTTCTTCGGCGGCAACGGCATGCCGAACGGCTACACGCTCGCGTTCGACTGGAACATCGAACCGTCCGAGCAGCCGGGCGGTGCGAGCGTGTTCGCCGAGTTCCGTGGCGCGAGCCGTGTGGTCGAGCGGGAGATCCTCGGGGAGGCGTGGCCCCCGTACGCGCTCGGCAATTCCGCGCGCATGAACGGGCGACCCAACGAGGCGTTCGCGCTCAATCCCTACGTCGCCGGCGATGCGCACATCAAGAAGTACGACCGCCGCCTGATGTTCGGCACGTCGCGCCACTACTGGTCGCACTTCTACAACGAGCACGTCACCGACTACACCGACGAGGTCGAAGACCTCGTCGATCCGGAGTTCCTCGACCGCTTCCACGGCAACTCGGCGGGCGACGACTTCGAGGTGCACGATCTCCGATACTTCAACTGGCGCTTCGTGATGTCCTCGACGCCCGTCGTCGCCCCGGCGATCGATTCGTTCGCGATCAGCTACCGGTTCGAGCGTTCGCCGAACTGATCGATCTCAACGCGAGCAGAACCCGTCGTAGTCGACGTAGCCCGGGAACTCGACTCCGTCAGCGCAGTACGCGCAGTCGGGATCGGGCTCGAGCCGCAGCTCGGTGAACCGTTGCTGCAGCGCGTCGTAGTGCAGCATCCGACCCACCAGCGGATCGCCGATGCCGAGCAGGATCTTGATCGCCTCGACGGCTTCGAGCGTGCCGATCACACCCGGCAACACACCGAGCACCCCGGCCTCCGCACACGAGGGCGCGAGCGCGGCGGGCGGTGGCTCCGGGAACACGCACCGATAGCACGGGCCCCGGCGCTTCTCGTAGCTCGGCCAGAACACCGACACCTGCCCTTCGAAGCGGAAGATCGAACCGTGGACGTTCGGCAACCCGAGCTTCACGCACGCATCGTTGACGAGGTAGCGGGTCGCGAAGTTGTCGGTCCCGTCGACGACGACGTCGTAGCCGTCGAACATCCACTCGACGTTGTTGCGATCGAGGCGCACGCCGTGCTGCTCGACCTGGACGAGTGGGTTGAGGTCGTGCAGCGTGCGGGCCGCGGACTGGACCTTCGCGGTTCCGACCCGGGAGTCGCCGTGCAGGATCTGGCGCTGCAGATTGGATCGGTCGACGACATCGTCGTCGACGATTCCGAGCGTGCCGACGCCCGCCGCGGCGAGATAGAGCGCAGCCGGTGAACCGAGTCCGCCGGCACCGACGAGCAGCACCTTGCTGTCGAGCAGCCGCAGTTGCCCCTCCTCGCCGACCTCCGGGATCGAGACGTGCCGCGCGAAGCGTTCGCGCGCGTCGTCCCCGAGCAGGTGCGGTGTCGACACCGGCAACTGCTCCTGCTTCCAACGATCGAAGCCCCCGGCGACGGAGCTGACGTGGTGGTAGCCGAGCGCGCGGAGCGATTCCGCCGCGAACAGGGACCGGACCCCGGTTGCGCAGATCAGGTGCACCGGCTTCGACTTGTCGGGAATCGCCTCCTCGACGCGAAGCTCGAGGAAGCCACGCACGAGGTGCACCGCGCCGTCGGGCATGCCCTGCCGCACCTCGTCGTGCTCGCGTACGTCGACGACGACGCCACCATCCTGTGCCGACGCGTGCGCCTCGCGCGGCGTGATCTGCGGGATCGTCTCGCGCAGTTCGTCGAGTCGTCTCTGGCGACCGGTCATCGCACGACATCGTCCTCGACGAACGCGCCGTCGACCAGCCGCCACGCCCGAATGTGCCCGGAGTCGGGCTCGACGATGGCCTGGACGTGCTCTGGCCAAGCGGCCGCGCGATCACGGCGCGAAGGTAGCGCCGGTCCAGCGGGGTGCGAGTGCCAGACGCCCACCACCTCGAGTCCGTGCCGCCGCGCCTCCGCGTCGACGCCGAGGAACTCCACCGGGTCGATCTCGAACGCATCGACGGCCTGCGCCGCGTTGGTCGTCCGCACGACCCGGCGCACGACCGTGACACCCTCGGACGGTCCCCCGACCAAGAGGCCGCACGCCTCCCGCGGCCGCGCGTCTCGGGCCGCCGCGACCAGCTCCTCGCGGAGCTCCGTCGCCAGTCGCAGCGTCATTCGATGCGAACGATCAGGGCGCCGGCGTCGCAATTGCTCCCGGCGGCGAGCGCGACCTCGACGACTTCGCCGTCGATCTGCGCGGTCAACCGGTGCTCCATCTTCATCGCCGTGACGACCGCGACGGTGTCGCCGGCGGTGACGCGATCGCCGATCGCGACCGCGACTTCGAGCACCGTTCCGGTCATCGGCGCCGTCACCTCACCCGTCGCGTCGATCGAACCGCCGCCGCGACCACCGGTGTGTGCGGGGAGCATCCAAGTGTGCCCGTCGACGCGGACCTGCACCGACCCGCGGTCGAGACGCACGGCGCTGGCGACGTGCTGACGACCGTCGATCGTCAGCACCACGCGGCCGTCGGGCAACGCGACGACGCGGACGGCATGACGTCGGTCGCCGACCAGGACCTCGCGCTCGGCGCCCGAACCGCTCGCGCTGACGCGCAGCGCCTCACCGTCGTGGACGAAGTCTCTGCTCCAACTCATGACTCACCTCCCCAGACGCGCAAGCCACCGATCGACTGGAACGCGCTCGGGCGTGCCACGGGCCCGCCACCGGTGCTCGTCGCACCGCCACCCACGGCGTCGACCATGCGCGCGATCGCCGCGGCGACGTAGGCGAGCTCGGGGGGCGGATCCGTCGGACCCGACGCGAGCTCCGGCTTGAGGTCGAGGAAATCGGTCCGGAGCCGTCCGGCGACGAAGTCCGGGTCCTCGACGACGCGGCACAGGAAGTCGACGTTGGTCGAGATCCCGAGGTAGACCGACTCGCGCAGCGCGTGCGCCATGCGACGACACGCGGCTTCTCGACTCGGCGCGTGCACGATCAGCTTGGCGAGCATCGGGTCGAAGTGGACCGAGACCTCGGACCCGGTCGCCACACCCGAGTCGACGCGCACACCCGGACCGACGGGTTCGACGACGTGCTGGAGCCGACCGGCGGCAGGGAGGAAGCCCTGTTCGGGCACCTCGGCGTAGATCCGCGCCTCGAGCGCGTGGCCCCGGGGCGTCAGGTCACGACCCGCGAGGAGTTCGTCGAGTGATGCGCCTTCGGCGATCCGCACCTGGAGCGCGACGAGGTCGAGACCGGTGACGAGTTCGGTGACCGGATGCTCGACCTGCAGCCGCGTGTTGACCTCGAGGAAGTAGAACGATCCGTCCTCGTCGACGAGGTACTCGACCGTACCCGCGTTCCGATAGCCCGCTTCGCGCACGAGGCGGACCGAGGCCTCCCCCATCCGCTCGCGCAACTCGGGGGACACGCACGGAGAAGGTGCCTCCTCGAGGACCTTCTGGTGGCGTCGCTGCACCGAACACTCGCGCTCGTGCAGGGACACCGCGTTGCCGTGCGCATCGGCGAGCACTTGGATCTCGACGTGCCGCGCGGGGAACACCCGCTTCTCGCACAGCATCGTGGAATCGCCGAACGCAGCCTGCGCCTCGCGACGCCCTGCCTTCAGCGCGGCGAGGAAGTCCGCTTCCGCGTCGACCAGACGCATGCCCTTGCCACCGCCGCCGGCGCTCGCCTTGACGAGCACCGGGAATCCGATCTCGCGCGCCTTCGCGAGCAGGGCCGCGTCGTCGCCCTGGTCTTCGCACCCGGGCACGGTCGGAACGCCGGCACGATCGGCCACGATTCGCGCGGCTTGCTTGCTGCCGAGTCGTTCCATCGCGTCGCCGCTCGGACCGATGAACACGAGCCCGGCGTCCTCGACGGCGCGCGAGAACGCCGCGTTCTCACTCAGGAAGCCGTAGCCGGGATGGATCGCGCACGCGTTGGCCTCGTTGGCCGCGGCGATGATCTTCTCGATCTGCAGGTAAGACTCCGCCGCCGTCGAGCCGCCGAGCCCGATCGAACGGTCCGCGACGTTCCGGTGGACGGCGTCCGCGTCGGCATCGCTGTACACGGCGATCGACTCGATCCCCTGCTCGGCGAGGCTGCGGAAGATGCGGACGGCGATCTCCCCTCGGTTGGCGACCAACACACGTTCGATCCGGCGGCTCATCGGGCGGGAGAAACTAACCGAACCGCCCGGGTCGGACTCCATCGGAATCTCGGTAGGGCCCCGCGGCTTTCGACTACCATGGGAGGTGGAGATGCGGAGCACGAATCAGATCCGTCTGCTCGACTGGGCAGAACGTCTGCGTTCACCAGAAGGGCGCCGACGGTCCCTGTTCGTCTGGGCCGGAGTCGCGCTCTGGCTCGGCACCGAGATCGTCGGCCGACGCACGACATCGGAGTTCGGCGACCTCCTCGCGGTCGCGGTGCTGGCGCTCGCGGCCACGCTGTTCGTCGCCGCCCACCGCATCGCTCCGTTCACCTGGGCGAGCGTCGCCCGGCGGTGGCTGCTCCAGACCGCTCAGTCGCTGCAACGCTGGCGCGTCGAGGTCGGCATCGACCTGCGCG
>JAGQQZ010000151.1 GCA_020425915.1 Planctomycetota bacterium
CAGATTCCGCATCGCGGATTGAGGAACGCGTGCCGAGTGGCGAGGTCGGCCTTGCCAACGCGACATCGACCGACGCGCGCCGGCAGCAGGCGTCGGCGTGATCCGTTCGATTCCCGGATCGCGTCTCAGATCGAGACGGTCGGTTTCCCCTGCGGCGCCAGCTCTCGGGGGGCGAGATAGGTTTCTCCAACCTCATCCACACCGATCAACCAATGCGTCGCCCCATCCACTTCCTGCTCGCCGCTTCTCTCGCGGCGCTTGCGATCTCCCCAGCTGCGACGGCGCAATGCGCCGAAGCTCGCAAGCCGGGCTCCGTTCTCATCTATGCCGGTCACAACTCGGCACCGCAGTCGTTCACGATCATCTCCGTGACGAACTCGAACCAGTCGCCGCAGACGCCGACCGCGTTCGGCGGCAGCGTGCGCGTCCACTTCGAGTACGTGAACACGGTGTTCAACGCGCAGAACCCGTTCTGCCCGCATGATTGTGTCGTGTTCGACCGTCACGAGTTCCTGACCCCGGCCGACACGATGTCGGTGCTGACCGCGTGCCACAACGCGACGTCGCCTGGCGTCGACACCGGCTACGTCGTCCTCAGCGCACAGGATCCTTCCGGCTTCGACATCGACATCTGCCACGACTACCTGCTCGGGTCGATGATGACGTTCAACGCGTCGGGCATGTTCTACAGCTTGAACGCGATCCCGGTGCAGTGCGCGGCCGGGCCGGACGGAACGCCGACCGACATCAACGGCAACGGTCAGCTCGACTTCGACGGTGTCGAGTACCTCTGCCTCGCCGACCAGGTCATGATCGAGTCGTTCATCGCGGTCCCGCGGACTCGTCTCTGCCTGATCAACCTGACCGGCACCTGCCAGGACATCAACCAGCTCTACTTCTCGATCTACAACGACAACGAGTTCCCGCTGTCCGCGACGCTCGACTTCAAGATCTGGTTCGATCGTCCGCTCAACGAGGTCAGCCCCGCGTTCGAGGGTTCGTTCCTCGCCAACGTCCCGAACGACCCGGAAGAGCTCGACGTCTTCTGTAACGGCAACGGCCTGCTCGAGACCGGCTGGGTGTCGATCCAGAGTGTCGGCGTCGTGACGGCCGGTGGTCAGCAGATCGCGCCGGACGGCGTGGTCGTCGGCTGCATCACCTCCGGCATCGGTGGCGACGCGCTGCTCTGGAGCACCACGGTGCCGCAGAACAACGGGACGTTCATCGGCCGCTGAGCCGATTCGGTTCGCCCGAGCGAAACCACGAGGCTGGGCCCCGTAACAGGGGGCCCGGCCTCGTTCCGATTTCACTTGCGGGGACCCTGTAAAAATGCCGCGCTAGCCGGGTAGAATGTGCCCTTCGGCCCTATTGGCAACGGCCTGAGACCCACAACAATGCGCAGCATCTTCTACACACTACTGATCGCAAGTTCTGCCGTCCTCGCGACGAATCCCGTGGCGGCGCAGACCGCCAAGGCGCGCAAGACGGGTTCGGTTCTGATTTTCATGGGGCACCGCTCCGGACCGAACAACATCACACTGCTGAGTGTCACGAACACGAAGGGCGAGCCGCAGACTCCCACCTCGTTCGGTGGAAGCGTCGATGCGCACTTCGAGTATGTGAACGTGACGATGAACCCGCTCGATCCGTTCTGCCCCACGAACTGCACGATTTTCAATCGCCACGAGTTCCTGACGCCGAACGACACGATCACGGTGTTGACCCGGTGCCACAACGCACCCGGCCCGAACGCCGGTCAGGGATACGTCGTCGTCACCGCGCAGGACCCCGAGCAGTCGAACGTCGACATCTGCTTCGATCACCTGATGGGATCGCAGTTCGTGTTCAACGCGTCCGGCATGTTCCTGATCCTCAACGCGCAGCCCATCCAGTGCGCCGCGGGTCCCGAGGGCACGCCGACGGACCTGAATGGGAACAACATGCAGGACTTCGACGGCAACGAGTACGTGCCGCTGTCCGACAAGATCATGATCGAGTCGTTCATCGCCGGACCGCGCACGCGACTCTGCATCGTGAACCTGACGGGTGAGTGCACGGACACCAACACCCTCTACTTCTCGGTCTACAACGACAACGAGTTCCCGCTGTCGGCGACTCGCCCGTTCAAGATCTGGTTCGACCAGCCGCTCGAGGACGTGGCGCCGCTGTTCCGCTACACGTTCCTCGCGAGCCTGCCGAACGACCCGACCGAGCTCGACATCTTCTGCAACAACGATGACGACCTCGAGACCGGCTGGGCGATCATCGAGAGCATCGGCGTGCGCCGCGCGGATGGCATCTCGGTGACCGACGACGGTGTCGTCGTGGGCTGCATCGCGGTCGGCATCGGCGGTGACCCGCTGCTCTGGGAGTCGGACGAGCCGCAGTACAACGGCCTGTTCCTCGGACGCCCGAGCGTCGGCCCCACCGGCCCGTAGAAGAGTTGATCGGCGCGCCGCGGGCGATCAGCGCGGCGCCGGCGGAGGACCGGCCAAGGTCGGCTCCTCCGCTCCGAAGCTGCGGACCCATCCGCGGCCAAGGTCGCAAGCCCACTCGTTGCCTCGGTCAGGGTCGGGTTGCGTACGGATGGGTTCGAGAGATGCGCACGCTTCGCCACCCAGCGGGGACGCACTGCACACGGCACCGCCGAGGATCGCTTCGAACCACGGGCTGAGTTCCGGATCGGTCAGCTCGAACTCGACGACTTCGCCCCGGGTGTGCCAGGAGCCGCAGAATTGCGACTGCGCGACGAGTCCGTTCGCGTCGAAGATCCAGAGTTCGAACGTCCCATCTTCGTGCAGGGTCAGTGACGCGTGGTCGTTGGCCGCGCAGTCGTAGGTGCCTGCGAGTCGCGCTGCCAGGTCTCGATCGAGGGCGACCGGACCCGGGGTCGTCGCGCACGCGAACAACCAGACCAGGATCGTGAGGGCGCCCGCCAATTGCATCGACTTCATGTCGGGTTCTTCGGCACCGCCCGGTCCGCGACTTGATCGCGTGGCCACGCTGCCAGCGCTCACTCGGCGCCGGCTGACCGCGGCTCGGCGCCAGCCGCGCCCTGCGCCGTCCGCAGGCGCGCGAGCACGTCGAGCAGGTCGCGCGGGAGCGGGTCCATGAGGTCGATCGGCAGGTCCAGGACCGGGTGTTCGAACCGCAGCCGCGCCGCGTGGAGGAACAGCCGGTGGAGGCCGAAGCGCTCCCGGAATTCCGCGTTGATGCGGCCCTTGCCGTGGGTCGTGTCACCGATCACGTGCCGCGCGCAGTGGTTCAGGTGACGTCGGATCTGATGGAAACGCCCCGTGTACAGGCGACAGCGGAGCAGCGCGCAGCGCTCGAAGAACTCGATCGCCTCGAACTCCGTGTGAGCGGGGCGAGGCTCGCCCTGCGTGTTGCGTAGCGGGCGCCGGCATTCGAAGCGCGGCTCGGGGGCGGCATCGGTCGGCCAACGTGCGAGAGCGGCGTAGGTCTTGGTCGCGCGTTCGGACGCGAGGGCCGCTTGGAGCAGGCCCGCGTCGCGCGAGCTGAGCCCGAACACGAGGACCCCGGAGGTGCCGCGGTCGAGTCGTTGGACCGGGTAGACGTACTGCCCGAGCTGCGCCGCGAGCGTTTGGAGGACCACCTTACGGTCGGGCGCCTTCTCGGAGCGGTGGACGAGCATGCCGCTCGGCTTCGACACGGCGACGATGTGGTCGTCCCGGTACAGGATCGGCAGCTCGTTCGGCTCGGGCACGCGCCGAGCATAC
>JAGQQZ010000152.1 GCA_020425915.1 Planctomycetota bacterium
GACCCCGCGTCTTGCCTTTGATCCCGAGCGTTCGCGAGCCAGAGCACGCCACGCGTCGATTCACGCAGGCACCAACCGAACGAGCCTTCGCCGACTACTTTGACGCTCCGGAACGCGTTCCCATGCGCGCGACGTAGTCCTCGATCAGTTGCTTGAAGTCATCCTTCAGCGTCGGGCCTTCGAGCGTCGTGAACTGTTCGCCGTCGACGTAGACCGGCGAACGTGGGGCCTCACCCGTTCCCGGCAGGCTGATGCCGATGTGAGCCGCGCGGCTCTCGCCGGGTCCGTTGACGACGCAGCCCATGACGGCGACCTTGAGTTCGGCGGCTTCCGGAGTCTCCTGCTTCCAGATCGGCATCCGTTCGCTGAGGAACGCCTCGATCTCCTGTGCGAGTTCCTGGAAGAACGTGCTCGTGGTGCGACCGCAGCCCGGACAGGCCGTGACCTCGGGGAGGAACGGTCGGATACCGAGGGACTGCAGGACGGCTTGCGCCGTGCGCACCTCTTCGGTGCGTGGTTCGTTCGGCCGCGGCGTCAGCGAGACGCGGATCGTGTCTCCGATGCCTTGCTGCAGTAGGATCGAGAGGCCGGCCGTCGAGGCGACGATGCCCTTCGTTCCCATCCCGGCCTCGGTCAGGCCGAGGTGCAGCGCGTGGTCGGTCCGTGCGGCCAGCAACTCGTAGACGCGGACCAGCTCCTGCACGCGGCTGACCTTGCACGAGATGATGATCTTGTCGGCCGGCAGGCCGAGCTCTTTCGCCGCGTCGGCGGACCGCGTCGCGCTCTGGACCATGGCCTCGAGCCAGATGTCGGACGCGCTCTTCGGCTGGGTCGCTCGCGCGTTCTCTTCCATCAGCGAGTCGAGTAGCTCCTGGTCCAGCGATCCGGCGTTGACGCCGATCCGCACCGGGCGATCGAACTCGCGCGCGACTTCGATCATCGTGGCGAAGTTCGCGTCGTGGTTCGCGCCCTTGCCGACGTTGCCGGGGTTGATCCGGTACTTCGCCAGCGCGGCCGCACAGTCCGGGAACTCGCGCAGCAGGACGTGACCGTTGTAGTGGAAGTCGCCGATCAGCGGCACGTCGACTCCGATGTCGTCGAGGCGCCGCCGGATCTCGGCGACCTGGGCTGCCGCCGCCTTGTTGTTGACCGTCAGACGGACGAGTTCGGAACCGGCGCGCGCGAGGTCGGCGACCTGCGCCACCGTTCGCTCGACGTCCGCGGTGTCGGTGTTCGTCATCGACTGGACGACGACGGGGGCACCGCCACCGACGGCGACGCCGCCGACGTCGACCTGGATCGTGTTTCGGCGCTCGGGAGTCACGCGCGGGATCGTAGCGGCTGCCGAACGGATCCGCGTGCATTTCCGCGCGGGGGGTGATACGCCAGGGTCGTGCTTCGCGGGTTGTTCGACGAGGGGCGCGGGCGGGTGCTCGTGTTCTGCTGGCTCGGCTGGGTCTTCGACTTCTACGACCTCGTCCTGTTCGCGTTCGTCAAGCACGATGTCGCCGCGGACCTGGGGCTCGATCTGCGGACGGACATCGCCTGGATCGACGGCTGGACGCTCGCCGCCACGGCCGTCGGTGGGTTCGCATTCGGTCGAATCGCCGATCGCATCGGGCGCAGGACGGCGCTGACCACGAGCATCCTGATCTACTCCGCCGGCGCGTTCGCGACCGCGTTCGCGGACGGGTTCGTCTCGCTGCTCGTCGCGCGGCTCGTGACCGGGATCGGCGTCGGTGGCGAGTGGGGCGTGGGGCACGCGGTGGTCGCCGAGACGTATCCGGATCGATTGCGCAACCGCGCCGCGGCGGTCCTGCAGGCCGGCAGTCCTGTCGCGATGGCGCTGGCCGCCGCGGTCGGCTGCTTCGCGGCGCCCGCGATCGGCTGGCAGGCGTGCTTCGGGCTCTCTGCGGCGCCCGCGTTGCTCGTGTTCTTCGCGCGGCGTGCGATCCCGGGTGAGGATCGGGCACCCGGGCGGAACTCGGGTGGGCTGCTCGACCTGTTCCGCGGCGGATACCGCCGGTCGAGCGTGGCGCTCCTCGGTCTGCTCGTCCTGCACATGACCGGGTTCTGGAGCACGTACGCCTGGCTCCCTTCGTTGTTGCTGCGGGACGGTGGGGCGACGATCGAGTTCGTCGGCTGGTTCCAGATCGGCGTCAACGCCGTACACGTCGTCGCCGACGTCGCGTTCGGACCGCTGGCGGATCGATTCGGTCGACGGCGAACGTTCGCGGTGTTCTGTCTCGTGTTCGCCAGCGGTCTTGTCGCGATCGCGCTCGGCTTCGAACACCTGCGTCAGGACCTCGCGCTGTTCGGATTCGCGATGGCCGCCGTCGGCCTGGGGGCCGGCACGTGGTCGTGCTTCGGCGTCCTGTTCGCCGAGTGCTACCGATCGGACGTCCGGGCGACGGCGGCGTCGGGGTTCTACAACCTCGCGCGCGGCTCCCAGTTGTTCACGCAGCCGCTGCTCGGCTACCTGTTCGTCGTGACCGGTTCGTTCGCCGTCGCGCTCTGGGTCGGCGCCGCGACGGCCGTGTTGTCGGCCGTGCTGATCCCGTTGGTCAGGCCAGCCGACCGGAGTCGCAGTAGACCTTGAAGTCGTCGCCGCGCGCGAAGCCGATCAGCGTCGCGCCCGCCGATGCGCACAGATCGAAGCTCAGCGCCGACGCGGCCGAGACCGAGATCACGAAACCGATGCGGACGCGCAGGCACTTCAGCACGAGGTCGAAGCCCGCGCGGCCTGACAGCAGGCAGATCGCATGGTCGAGGTCGTGGCCGCCGCGTGCAGCCTGACCGATCGCCTTGTCGAGGGCGTTGTGTCGACCGACGTCCTCCCCGAATCCGAGGATCGTGCCTTCTGCCGTGCAGACCGCGGCTGCGTGGCAGGCGCCGGTTCGGCGGAACAGCACCTGGCCGGCGTGGAATTTCGCGAGCAGTCCGGGGATCTCGGCGCGGTCGATCCGTGGCACGCCCGACAGCAGCGGCAGGGTGTCGTCGAGCAGTTCGTCGGCGCTGACCAACCCGCAGATGCCGCAAGAGGAACGGATCTCGTGGGTCCGTGTCAGACGCCCGGCGACGCGCGCCGCGGGAGCCTTGGCGAGGCCGACGCGCACCGTGTCCGGCTCGAGGGCGTCGGCGTTCCCCGGCGTCGAGTCGATCGAGGTCACGTCCGCGACGTCGGCGAGCACGCCCTCAGCGAGCAGGAATCCGATCGCGAGGTCCTCGTCGTGGCCCGGCGTCCGCATCGTGAGAACCGACTGGTCGCGGACCTGGATCAGCAAGGGCTCTTCGCGCACGAGCCAGTCCGCGCCCGCGGAGAGCCGGCGCTCGATCGCACCTTCGGGCGCTTCCTCGGCTCGCGACATGGCGGGATTGTTCCACGGACGCCGGGTGGACACCAGTCGGGGCGTGGATCCTCGCATCGGGTGAGGGCTTCGTGTTCGATGGCGGGCGATGTTGCGCCTCGTCTCGGTGGTCGGTCTGTTCGTGCTGCTCGGGCTGTGCTTCGCGTTGTCGCGCGAACGCCGGCGGATCTCGTGGCGATTGGTCGCCGGCGGCCTGCTGATCCAGTTCGCGCTCGGCGCGACGTTCCTCTACTGGGACACGGGGAATGCCCTGCTCCGCGACTTCGCGGACGAGGTGAAGTACTTCCTCGACCTCTCGAAGGGGGGCACGGTGTTCGTATTCGGCGTGCTCGCCGATGGCGAGGCGATCGCCAACACCTGGGGGCCGGCGCGTGGCTTCGTCTTCGCGACGATGGTTCTCCCGACGCTGATCTTCTTCTCGGCACTGATGGCCGTGCTCTACCACCTGGGCATCATGCAGCTCATCGTGCGCGGCATGGCCCACGTCATGGCGCGACTGCTCGGCACGTCTGGCGCCGAGTCGCTCTCCGCCTGCGGGAACATCTTCGTCGGCCAGACCGAGGCGCCGTTGCTCGTCCGGCCGTTCCTCGCTCGGATGACGAAGAGCGAGCTGCACGCGGTCATGACCGGTGGCTTCGCGACGATCGCGGGCGGCGTGTTCGCGCTGTACGTCGGGTTCGGCGTGGACCCGGGTCACCTGATGGTCGCGAGCGTCATGGCGGCGCCCGCCGGGCTCGTCGTGTCGAAGATCCTCTGGCCCGAGACCGAGGAGAGCGAGACCGCCGGCAAGGTCGTCCACGCGACGGAGCGCACCGCGAGCAACGTCGTCGAAGCCGCCGCGAACGGCGCGAGCGACGGGCTGAGGCTCGCGTTGAACGTGGGCGCGATGTTGATCGCGTTCCTCGGCCTGGTCGCGGTGGCCGATTGGCTGCTCCATTTCATCAGCGACGATCTGACCGTTGGCAGCATCCTGAGCTGGTTGTTCTGGCCGATCGCGGCCGTGATGGGTGTTCCGAGTGCGGAGATCTCCCAGCTGTCCGAACTCCTCGGTACCAAGCTCGCGCTGACCGAACTCGTCGCGTATCAGAAGCTGGGCGACTTCATGCACGCCGAGAACCCGATCTCGGCGCGGACCACCCTGATCGCCTCGTTCGCGCTCTGCGGCTTCGCGAACGTCGGCTCGGTCGCGATCCAGATCGGTGGTCTGGGTGCGATCGCACCCGAACGAAGGACCGACTTGTCGCGGCTGGCGTTCCGTGCGATGTTCGCCGGCGCGATCGCGACGTGCATCACGGCGTGTCTCGCCGGAGCGTTGAGTGATGTCTGAGACCAGCAAGATCGCCGCTGCGGCGGATTACGTTCGGCAGAACGGGTGGAACCAGGCTCGCATCGGACTGGTGCTCGGCAGCGGCCTCAAGAACTTCGGCCGCCACGTGCAGGTGCCGACCGAACTCGCGTTCACCGATGTCCCCGAGTGGCCTGCTCCGAGGGTGGAGGGGCACGGCGGCAGTGTCCTGTTCGGTTCGATCTCCGGCGTCCCGGTCGCGTGCCTGACCGGCCGCGTGCACCTCTACGAGGGGTGGTCGCCGAACGAGGTCGTCCGCGCGCTGCGCACGTTGCGGATCCTCGGTGTGCGGACGTTTCTGTTGACGAACGCGGCCGGCGGCATCCGCTCGGACATGGCGGCCGGCGACCTCATGCTGTTGCGCGACCATCTCAACATGACCGCGCGATCGCCGCTCGTCGGCGAGCACGAGCCGGAACTCGGCCCGCGTTTCCCGGACCAGACGGCGATCTACACGCCGAAGCTCCGCAACCGGCTGCGGTCGCTGGACGAGCGCGTCCACGAGGGGGTGTACGCGGGGATGCTCGGCCCGAGCTACGAGACTCCGGCCGAGGTCGCGATGCTCGCGCGCCTCGGTGCGGATGCGGTCGGGATGAGCACGGTGCTCGAGGCGATCGCGCTGAACGCGATGGGGGCCGACGTCGCCGCGATCTCGTTGATCAGCAACCTGGCCGCCGGGATCTCCGACCAGCCGCTGTCCCACGCGGAGGTCATCGAAGCGGGCCGTCATGCCGAAGAACGGCTGACGCAACTCGTGACCAGCTTCTGCTACACGACGGCGAACGCGTGACCGAGAACTACGACATCCGACCGTATCGACCCGGCGACGAGGTCGGCATCCTCGAGGGCTTCAACACCGTCTTCCGCAAGGTGTGCGGCGAGGGCTATGTCGATCGTGACATGGAGTTCTGGCGGTGGCAGTTCGAACGCAACCCGGAGGGCCATCGGATCATGGTCGGCGTCACCGACGACGGCGTGATCGCGGGTCACTACGGCGGGGTGCCGTGCCGCGTCCGGTCGCTGCTCGGCGATACGACGTTCGTGCACATCGTCGACTCGTTCGTCCTCGAGGAACACCGTGCTGGACTCAAGCGGCCTGGACTGTTCGTCAACATCGGCGAGGTCTGGCAGCAGATGTGCCGCGAGCACGGTGACGGCACGATGTACGGCTACCCGGTGATCACCGCGCAGCGCGTCGGCAGCCGGTTCTTGGGCTACGTTCCGATCCGCGTCGTCGACTACCTCGTGCGCGACGCCGCGGCCGGCGAAGCATCCACGTCCGGTGACGTCGAGGTCGAACGCGTGGTCGAGATCCCGTTCGAGGTGGACGCCTTGTTCGACGAGTTCGCGGCCGATCGGGGTTGTCTGCTGACGCGGGATCGGAAGTACCTGCATTGGCGCTTCGTCGACATCCCGGGTGACGCCTACACGTTCCTCGCCGCGCGTCGAGCGGGTCGACTCGTCGGGTTCGCCGTGCTCCGTCCGTTCCACGAGCTGATTCCGAATGCGTGTACGGTCGTCGAATGGGTGGTGCCGGCGGGCGACGCAACGGCCGCGGCGGCGATCGTCGCCGAGGTGACCGCGATCGCACGCGAGCACGGTCGCGGCCGCGTCATGGCGGTGTTTCCCGACAACTCACACGAGCACGCCGCGCTGCAACGATTCGGGTTCTCGATCGAACCGTCGGCGAACGTGCTCGAACGACGGCTCAACCACATCGTGCAGGACGAGCGCTTCTCGACCGAGTTCCTCCGCGAGCACTGGTGGTACACGTTGGGTGACACCGACCTCGCATGAGGTGGCGACGCAGCGTGCACTGGATCCTGATCCTCGGGGGGGCGTATCTCGCGATCGTGCTGCTGGTGTTCTTGTTCCAGGAGCGGCTGATCTTCGTCGGTTCCGCTTGGCCTCGCGGTCCGCTCGACGCGATCTCCGGTGTGACGATCGAGCGATTGACGACTGTGGATGGCCGTGCATTCCGCATCGCCCACGCGGAACCCGACGAATCGCCGCACGGCGTCATCCTCTGGTTCGGTGGCAACGGTGAGGATCTTCGGTCCGGCGTCTACACGGCTTCCCGGCTGGCGGGGTTCGGCGTCGAGGCGATCACGATCGAATACCCCGGCTACGGCGAGAGCGAAGGGCGCCCGGGCATCGAATCGATCTACGCCGCGGCGCGTCGCGCCGCCGAGTTCGCGCGGGCGCGCGCGATGGAACTGGGTGGTTCGTGGTTCGTCGGTGGCAACTCGCTCGGGACCTTCTGCGCCGTGTTCGTCGCCAGCGAGTTCGAGGTCGACGGAGTCGTCCTCAACGCGCCACCGACCTCGATGGTCGCGGCCGCCCGATACCAATACCCGTGGCTGCCGGTCGGCTGGTTGCTGCGCCATCGATTCGACAGCCTGGCCCTCGCACCGAAGGTCGCCGCTCCGGTCTGGATCACCCATGGCACCGAGGACGACGTCGTGCCGTATTCGATGGGGCGCGAGCTGGCCGAGGCGTTTCGGGAGTCCGGCGAGGAGGTCGAATTCCACGCGGTCGACGGCGACGACCACACGTTCCAGCTCGGGCCCCAACAGCCGTACGGGCAGCGTCTGAGGTCCTTCTTGGCACGCCACTGAGGTTGCCTATCCTTCGGCCATGGCGATGACACACTCTCCTCTCAAGTTCACCCTGGCGGACGTGTTCTTCCGCGACCAGGCTGCGGTCGGTGCGTCGGGCGACCTCTCGATCGTGCTGAACCGCATCAGCCTCGCCGCCCGGATCATCGCGAACGACGTCATGAAGGCGGGGCTGCACGGCCAACTCGGCTACACGGGCGACGTCAACGTCCAGGGCGAGGACGTCCGGGCGCTCGACCTGATCGCCAACGACGTGTTCATCCGCGTGTTCGAGCCGGTCGAGTCGGTGTGCGCGATGGCGTCGGAGGAGATGGACGACGTGCACTACTTCAAGGGGTGCGAGCAAGGCAAGTACGTCGTCCTGCACGACCCGTTGGACGGGTCGGGCAACGTCGACATCGACGGTTCGATGGGGACGATCTTCAGCGTTCACCGAAGGAAGTCGACCGATCGCCCGCCGACCGTGGAGGACATGTTCCGGCTCGGGTCGGAGCAGGTCGCAGCCGGCTACGTGCTCTACGGGCCGGCGACCGTGTTCGTCTACACCGTCGGCGCAGCGGTCCACGGCTTCACGCTCGACCGCTCGGTGGGCGCGTTCTTCCTGACCCATCCCGAGTTGCGGATCCCGGAAGGCAAGGGCAGCTACGCGGTCAACGAGGCGAACGAGCCGAAGTGGAACGAGGCGACGCAGGAACTCGTGCGACGGTTTCGTGCCGGCGAGACCGAATGCGGCAAGCGCTCGGCGCGATACGTCGGGGCGCTGGTCGCGGACTTCCACCGCACGTTGATCCAGGGCGGGATCTACATGTATCCGGGGACGACCGAGAAGCCGAACGGCAAGCTGCGTCTGCTCTACGAGGCTGCGCCGCTCGCGATGATCGCGGAGTGTGCCGGTGGCGTCGCGAGCAATGGCCGCGAATCGATCCTCTCGATCCAACCGACCGAGCTGCACCAACGCACTCCGCTGTTCATCGGCGCCAGGCCCGACGTCGAAGAGGCCGAGCGGGCGCTGCGCGGCTGACGGACGCCAGCGTGGCGCCGCTCAGGAGCTGCGGAGGCCGTAGTAGTCTTCGTTCTCGACGTGCGGGGCGCGCCCCGGTTCCATCAGCAGCGTTCGCGCGGCCCAGACTTCCTTGAACACGCGGTAGGTGAGCGCGGTGCGGTCGAGGTAGTCGACGCCGTCCGAGCCACCCGTTCCGACGCGGCGACCGATGACCCGTTCGACCATGCGGGCGTGTCGCTGGCGGAAGATCAGCAACGCCTGTTCGGCGGCGATCAGCCCATCGATGATCTCTCCGGGCCAGCTCAGGAGCGGCAGGTCTCGGTTGCTCTCGATGAAGAGGATCGCGGCGCGGATCCGGCGCGCGTCCGTCGCTTGTTTCGGGTCGTCGAACTCGTCGGCGCGAAGGTAGGAGCGGGCGAGCCCGATCTCGCGCTCGTAGCGCGCGTCGAGCCGGCCCCGGTCCTCGTCGGTCAGCGCTTGCGTGGCGATCCGGCTCTCGAGCCAGGCATCACGCCCCTCGGCCATGTTCGCGAGGAACTCGTCGATGAAGTGCTCGACGACCGCGGCATCGACGTCCGAGTCCGGGGACGACGCGTTGATCGGCGTGCGTCGGAGCCAGGCGTAGACGGCGTCCTTGAGCGAGGGGCCGTCGGCCTCGCGTCGTTCGACCCGCGCCAGCGCCGGGCTCGCCGAACCGTCGTGCGAGCGGA
>JAGQQZ010000153.1 GCA_020425915.1 Planctomycetota bacterium
CGCGAAGGTGACGGGGCAAACGGGGGGAGTCCCCGCGTCTTGCCTTCGATCCCGAGCGCTCGCGAGCCAACCGCACCGACACGTCGGACCACGGACTCATCGAAACCACGCCAGATCAGGAAGTGCGAGCCTTCGAGTCATCGGGCACGTAACTTGCGAGCCGATCTGCGTACCCCGTCCGCACGCGACGCTCTGCCATGAATGCTCCAAGAAGTGGTGGGACCCTCCGCCGCATCCACCTCCTGATTCGTTCGAACTGGATCTCGTCGCTCGGCGCCGCGCTGATGACGATCGCCGTCCTCGCGTTCGCGACCGCCTGGGTCGCCCACGCGTTCGGCAAGTTCCAGGGCCCGTACGTCGGGATCCTGGTCCTGATCGTGCTGCCCGCGGTCTTCGTGCTCGGATTGATCTGTGTGCCGGCCGGATTGTTCCTCTATCGCAAGCAGCTCAACGCACGGGTCGAAGCGCTCGCCGACCGGCCGCTCTACCTCGCGCGAGCCGTCGCGGTGATCACGCTGATCAACTTCGCGGCGCTCGGGACCGCTGGCTACGGCGGCTCGGCCTACATGAACTCGACCCAGTTCTGCGGCATGGCGTGCCACACGGCGATGGAGCCCGAGTTCGTGTCGTACCAGCGTTCGCCCCACAAGCGCGTCGACTGCGTGCACTGTCACATCGGCCCGGGCACCGAGAGCTTCGTGAAGGCCAAGCTCAACGGCCTGTCCCAGCTCTACCACTTCGTGCGCGACGACTGGCACCGGCCGATTCCGACCCCGGTCGAGAACCTGCGGCCCGCCGACGAGATCTGCGGCGAGTGCCACGATCCCGAGAAGTACCTCGGCACACAGCTGCTGGTGCGTCCGCGCTACCGCGAGGACGATGACGTGACGCCGTACGTCAACGTCCTGCTGATGCGACGCGGCGGCACGCGGCCCGACGGCAAGTCGGTCGGGATCCACTGGCACGTCCACCCCGACGCCAGGGTCGAGTACATCGCGACCGACGAACGCCGCGAGCACATCCCGTGGATGCGAGTCACCTATGCGGACGGCAGCGAGCGCGTGTTTGCCGCGGACGGAGTCGCCCACGACGATCCGCCGGAGGGTGAATTGCGGCGGATGGATTGCAACGACTGCCACAACCGGATCGGACACGAGTTCGAGCGCCCCGAAGACGCCGTCGACGAGGCGATCGCGGTCGGCCTGATCTCCAGACGATTGCCGGCGATCAAGCGGCTCGCGCTCGAGGCGCTGCGCACCGAGTGGACGCGCGACGGTGCGGCCGACGGGATCCGCCAGCAGCTCCAGAGCCACTACGCGTCGAACGGTTCGTTGGACGAGTCGACCCGGCAGCTGCTCGAAGGCGCGACCGAGCAGATCGCGGCGATCTGGCAGCGCAACGTCTACCCCGAACGCAAGGTCGGTTGGAACGCGTATCCGGCGCTCGACACGCACTTCGGCTGTTTCCGTTGTCACGACGACCAGCACCGTGATCGTGCCGGTCGTGTCGTCCCGCAGACCTGCGACAACTGCCACGTCGTGCTGAGCGAGGAAGAGGAGAATCCCGCGATCCTCGACGCGCTCGGACTCAGGCGGCGCTGAGAGGCGATCGATGCTTCGCAGATCGACGGCGACCGTGCTGGCCTTCGCCTGGGGCGCGCTCTCGAGCGTCGCCGGAACGGCGATGGCGCAGGACCGACCGACGAGTCGGCCGGCGAGTCGCCCGTCACGCGAGGAACCCGTCGACGAGACCGAGACTGCTGCCGAACTCCTGAAGAAGCTGCTCGGACTGAAGCCGGTCGAGTCGCGACCGACCGACACGCAGCGCTCGGTCGACGTCCGACCCCATCCCCAGGACCCGCACCCGACGACCAAGCCCGAGCCCGGAACCACACCGGAGCCGGAACCCGGCGCGCGACCCCAGGAGCCGCAGCCACAGCAACCGCAACAGCCGACCGAACCGCGAGTCGAGGACGACACCGAGCGCGCGGCGCGACTGCTGCGCGAACTGCTCGGCGCCGATCGTGCGCCACGCGTGCCCGGCGTCACCGAGCCCGATCGTCCGGCGGTCGACGAGATCCCCGGTGGCTTGGCACCGGACCCGCGGGTCTTCCCCGTGCACGGCTCGGTCGCCTGGCGATTCCGATCGCGTCGCACGGCGCGCGGGGACGAGTCCGACCGTGACTTCGTCGCGTTCGTCTCGCTCGATCTCGGCGACGAGGATCGGAACTCGTGGACGGCGCACTTCGCCGGGCGGGGATACCTCGACACCGATCGGAACGAGGCCAGCGACACGCTGAACGGAATCGACGAGACCTTCGGTTCGAAGGCCAACGCCCGGGTCTACGACGCCTGGATCGGGCTGCACGAGGTGCCGGGGTTCGAGGTGGTGCGGCTCGGTCGGCAGACCATGTGGGAGACCCCGGAGATCGTCTACCTCGACGGCGTGCGTCTCGAGACCGAACGATTCGGTCGGGCCAAGTGGTGGGGGGGCGTGCACGCCGGCGTCCCGACCCACCTCTACGAGACGACGGCGGACGGTGACTTCCTCGTCGGCACGGCGATCGGTTGCGAGCCCTGGCGCGGCGGGCGGCTGCGATTCGATTCGCTCCACGTGTCCGACCAGCGCGGGTCGATCGATCAGCACGACGACCTGTTCGGGCTCGCTTGGTGGCAACGCCTCGGGCGCTTCGGAACCTTGCAGGCGCGGCACACCTGGCTCGACGGTGAGGCGCGGGACCTGGAACTCCGAACGCACCTCGCGCCGATCGACGACGGCCCGGACTTCGACGTCACCTATCGCGAACTGCTGACGACCCAGCGCGTGAACACGACGGAGTTGGATCCGTTCTCCGCTTCCGCATTCGACGAGCGGCCGTACCGCCAACTCGGCGTGCGCGTCGGCCAGCCGATCGGTGAGGACTACTACGCCTCGGGCGGCGTCGACGTGCGGCGGCTCAGGGATTCCAGCGACGAGGGGGCGTTCAACCGCGAGTTCGAACGGGTGTTCCTGACGGCGTCGGCGGAAGATCTGTTGGACGAATCGGTCACGCTCAGCGTGACCGGCGAGCTGTGGAACAGCGACGGGGAAGACACCGAGAGCGTGTCGGGTGACGTTCGGTGGGCGTTCTCACCGCGCTGGACCGCGCGCGCGGGCAGCAGCTACTACCTCTACCGATACGACTCGTTCACGAACCGGGAACGCGACCACGTCCGCGTGTACGAGTTCCGGCTGGATCACCGACCGACCGAGTCGCTGCGGTTCGATGCGCGCTACGAGTACGAGCGCGCGGACTTCGACGAGTTCCACACGCTCAAGGTGGGGATGACATGGACGTTCTGACCCGGCTCCGACACTCGCGCGTCCTCGTCGTCGGGCTGGCGGCGTCGCTGCTCGTGACCGTGACCTCCTGCCTCGTGTGGGAGCCGATGCCGGGGTCGTCGTCCCGGTTCGACCACTACGTTCACGTCGTCGAGCGGAAGCTCACCTGCGAGTTCTGTCACGCGACCGCCGAGGTCGCGGCGGGTGCCGGCATGCCGACGCCCGAACTCTGCGCGCCGTGTCACGACGAACTCGACGCCGAGCGCGCACCGGACGACGGGATCGCGATGCTGTTCGACGAGTCGCACCGATTCGTTCGGAGCCCCGTGGCCGACCTGCCCGACGACGTCCGGTTCTCGCACCGCGCGCACGTCGGCGCCGCGGGCGTGGCCTGCGACGCCTGCCACGGCGAGACGGGTCGATCCCATCGGTTGGGGGCGGACGCCTCGGTCGGCAAGGACGCGTGCATGGGCTGCCACGCGGATTCGGGCTTCTCGAACGACTGCGCCGCGTGCCACGACCGGATCGACCGGAACTGGGCGCCACCGAGCCACGCGCCGCGCTGGATCGAGGGTCACGGCCCGGTCGTACGATTCGGCGACGGCTCGAGTTCGAACCGTTGTGAACTCTGTCACAAACGAGAGTCGGACTGTCAACAATGCCACCAGGAGACGGCGCCGCGGGACCACACCAACCACTGGCGGCGCCGCGGCCACGGATTGACGGTTTCGCTCGACCGCGCACGGTGCGATGTCTGCCACCGGACCGACTTCTGCTCCCGGTGCCACGAGGTGACCGAGCCGATGAACCACACGGCCGGCTTCGGCGGCGCCACCGCCCGGCACTGCACGCAGTGCCATTTCCCCCTCCAGGACAACGGATGCGCCACCTGCCACCGCTCGACCCCGAGCCACGACCTCGCGACTCCGTTGCCACCGGGCCATAACGCGGGCGCGAACTGTCGACAGTGTCACGGGCTCAGCGAGCCGCTACCGCATCCGGACGGCGGGCACTTGTGCATCACCTGTCATCGATGAAGATTGTCATCCTTCCGTCATTTTCGGACCGGATGTTGCAACGTTGATGGCCATGTTCCCCTTCGTCCCCCCGATCGTGCGACAGTTCTCCGTCGCTTCCCTCTTCATCGCAGCCGGGCTGACGATGGCCGCTTGCAGCAGTAGCGGCGGCGGCTCGAGCGTGTCCGAGTTGCGACCCGACCCCAACCTCGCCCCGGGCGCGACACCCCCTGGCCTCGTGATCGAGATCGAGGCCGTCGAAGGTGGCAGTGTGCCCGGGACCGGCGCGTTCCGGCCGGGCGACACCCTATCCGTTCGGTTCTCCGTCAAGCAGGACGACGGCCAACGGATCGCGCTCGATGCTCTCGATCGCGGCAACATCATGATTTCCGGGCCGACGTTCAACTACCACCGCGTCGTCGAGTCGATCAGCGACTTGCGCGATCGCGCGGTCAAGAACTCGGACGGCACCTACACCTACAAGTTCGCGAGCCCGTTGCCGGCCACCTACATGGCGCCGCTCAACGACACCGACGCGATCACGCTCGGCGAGATGACCGGTGAGGCCTTGCTGGACGGCACCTACACGGTCGGCATCGAAGCGCGGAAGGAATACATGACCGCGGCTGGCGAGTCGGTCCGCGATCCGGGCAACACGACGGCCGACTTCCTGGTCGGCGGCGCGTCGACGTTGCAGCCGCGCGAGGTCGTGACCCTCGCCCACTGCAACCGGTGCCACGGCGAGCTCTCGGTCCACGGTGACAACCGGAACAAGATCGGCAACTGCTTGCTGTGTCACACGACCGGAGCCGAGGACAAGAACGTCGCGGCCGCCGCGGGTGGCACGCCGGGCGTGTCGATCGACTTCAAGGTCATGATCCACAAGATCCACAGCGGGAAGCACCTGCCGTCGGTCCTCGGCGTGACCACGAAGGCGGACGGCTCGCGCGACTACACCGCGACCCCGAAGCCCTACGAGATCGTCGGACATGGCAACAGCGTGAACGACTTCTCGCACATCGCGTTGCCGGTGTGGCCGAGCCTCGAGGCCCCGACCCTGCGCGACTCCGGTTACACCGCCCTCGGTTCGACCGAGCGTGGGCTGGAGGACACGATGCGTTCGGCGCCGGTCTCCTGTGACAGCTGCCACGGTGACCCGGACGGCAGCGGCCCGATCGAGAAGCCTGCGCAGGGCGACCTCGCCTTCACGCAGCCGACGATCACCGCGTGCGCCTCGTGCCACGACGACTGGGTGCCGGAATTCCCGTACACCGCGAACATGCAGACGATGCCGGCGCAACGCGACGACTCGGCCTGCACGCAGTGCCACAAGGAAGCCGGCACGGCGCTCGACGTGGTCGATGCGCACCGCCACCCGATGGTCGATCCGGCCACCGCTCCTGGCATCGTGTTCACGCTCGCGGCGCCGAACGGCGGCGCTGGAGTCGCGGTCGGTCAACCGATCGAGGTCGCGTTCACGGTCGAGGACGACGCCGGCAACCCGGTGGCGCTGTCGGGCCTGAGCCGCTTCGAGTGCATCATCAACGGTCCGACCTCGAACCCGAACCTGCTCTACTTCGCCTCGCTGGCCGTCGACGCCTTCGGCGCCGGCCCGAACTACAGCGGCAAGCTGCCCGAGACCGTGCTCTACGAGAACCTCGGCGAGACCTTCCTGGGCGACATCGAGCAGTTCACGACGATGCGGGCTCCGCACTGGAACACCGCGAGTTACCCGACCTCGCTCTCGCTGGCGACGGCGACCGCGACGACCTCGTCGCTGATCGTCGAAGCGCCGCAGACTCAGAACTTCGTCGACGTCGCCGTCGGTCAGGGTTCGATGTTCGCGCGCGACGACTTCATCGCGGTCGGTGGCCTGGCCACCGGCGAGATCATGAAGATCCAGTTCGTCGACGGCGACCGCCTGTGGTTCTCGTCCCCCGCGACGCAGAGCTACAAGGCGAGCTTGGTGAAGACCCACGCTGCGGCGGAACCGGTCGTCAAGCTCGACCTGGCGGCGATCCCGTCCGGTGACTGGAGCTTCGTCGACGCGATGGCCGGCGTCATCCAGGAAGGTTCTGACTTCGGTGACGGCTTCGTCGTCGCGACCTACACGACGGACTTCGTCGTCCCGGTCACCTACCGCGGCAGCCTGAACGACACCCCGTCGCTCGGCCAGCGCGATGGAGATTGGCGCGGCATGCACGTCGTCGACGGCACCTACACGATCGGGATGTATGCGAGCCGGTCGTTCAGTGTCGCGGCTCACGGTGAGTCGACCTCGTACCGCGAGGCGTCGAAGCCGACGACTCGGAACTTCCTGCTCGGCGCCGCGACCACGCTGGTCGCGAACGATCGCGTCGAGTCGGCCGAGGGCTGCTACAAGTGCCACGTCGACATCCAGTTCCACGGCGGCGGTCGTCGCGGCCTCGAGAACTGCCTGCTGTGCCACGGTATTGCCGGCGCCGAGGATCGTCCGCAGTACGTGGCGGCGAACGCACCGGAGACCCCGCGGACCTCGATCGAGTTCCGTCAGATGCTGCACCGGATCCACCACGGCAAGGAGCTCACCGACGCGAGCGACTACGTCGTGAACGGGTTCGGCTCGGGTTGGCCGAACAACTTCTCGGAGCACCGCTACGACGAAGTCGGCTTCCCGTACCTGCCGGCCGGCACTCGCAACTGCGCGGCCTGCCACGGCGATAGCGACGCCTGGTACGACCCGCGGAAGCGCGCGCACCCGGACGAGATCGACAACACCCAGGCCTGGACGCTGGCTTGCCTGTCCTGCCACAACGACGACCCCGCTCGCTTCCACGTCGAAGCGAACACCGCGCCGTCCGGTGGTGAGGCATGCGAGATCTGCCACGGCATCGGCGAGGCCCAGGACGTCCGCACGGTTCATAGCCTGCGCTGAAGCGTCGAGAGGACGCCGCCCGCGGGGCGGCGTCCGTCCGATGCCACCGAAGAGCCACGATCGGAGTCAATGCGACCCTGATTGTGGCTCGACGACTAGGGTGGCCATCGGGAGGTTGTCATCATTCGCAATCGGGGAGACGGAAGGCCCGCGGCGTCGATCGCCGCGGTGGCGCATGCCCCGCGACGCGCGGTCGCTGCGCTCGGCCTGATCCTGACTGCGTGCGGCGGATCGCCGCCGGATGAACCGAGCGTGGACCGGTCGGCGTCCGAACCGGTCGCGTCCGCGCCGATCGCGGAGACCGCCCCGATCACGCCGGAAGACGAGCGCGCACCGATCGCCGCTGCGGCGCGTCCCGAGTTCTGTGCGCTCCTCGCCGGTCTCGGGCAAGGGTTCGGGGACGTCGCGGAACGAGAGGTCGCGATCGCCGAGCGCGACGACGAAGCGTCGATTCGCGGCGTGGCGGAGGGAGATCTCGACTTCGCGCTGCTCGGACGTCACAAGGTCGCGAGTCCGATCGAACGCGACGTCGTGTTCCACCCGATCGGATGGGATGCACTCGTCGTCGTGGTCCATCCCGACAACCCGGTGGACACGATCACCTCCGACGATCTCGCGCGGGTCCTGCTCGGTCAGGTGACGAACTGGGAGGAGCTGGGCGGCTTCGACGAGTTCCTCCATCTGTACAGTCACGAGGATCGAGCGTCCGGCATCGGCCGCATGGCGCGGGAACTCCTGTTCGCGGACGCGTCGATCGCCGCGCAGGTCGGGACGGTGCTCGGCCCGTCGGAGTCGCCGGTCGAACGCGTCGAGTCGGATCCCGAAGGCCTCGCGCTGGCGAGTCGACTCGGCGCCACGAGGCACGCGGTCAAGCTCGTGGCGATCGACGGCACGAGCCCGACGCGGGTGAACATGCGCGTCGCCGGCTATCCACTGATGATGCCGATCTACCTGGTCGTGCGGCGCGAGGCCGGCGAGTCCGTGGCGGAGTTCGTCGAGTTCTGTCGTGGGACGGGTCAGCGATGCGTCGCGCTCGCCGGCGGCGTCGGTCTCGCCGACGGACAGCCGCTGTGGGCGCCGTACCGGCACCGCATGCGCGCGGCCCACGTGAGGATCGGGCGATGAGCGAACGGCGGCGATTCACCCACCGATTGAGCGTGCGGTTGCTCGCGACGGTGCTCGTGGCCGTCGCCGTACCCGTCTCGGTCGGCGTCGCATGGTTCCTGTCGAGCGAGCGCGATGCGCAGCGGCAGGAGACGGCGCAGCGTCGCGACGTGCTCGTGGCGCACTTCCACAAGCTCGAGTCCGAACTCATGGAGCTCATGTACGCGCAGGCCGAGAACGTCTCGCGCGTGCTCGGCGACGCCGCGCCGGACGCGTTCGCGACGTTCGACTATCGAGCGCTCGAGGTGCTCGCGGCCGGACTGCGGACCGATCGCTACGTCGTCGACCTCGAGGTGCTGACGGAAGACGACACGATCGTCGTCCCGCGAGAACTCCAGTGGCCGGATCCCTTGGATCCGACGCTGATGCGCGAGCATCCGATCGAGATCGGCGGCGACCGCGTCGGTACCGTCCGCGTCCTGCTCGACGACGCGCCGATGCGGGCGCTGACCGCGGATCTGCAGACGCGCATGGATCTCGAGCTGCAGGACATCCAGGAACGCCACGCCGCGCGGCGCGCGCGGCTCGTCGGCAACGCCGCGTGGACCGCGACGCTCATGCTGTTGCTCGTCGGGGTCGCGACGGTCGCAGGAGTCCGTCGGCTCGTGCTCCGACGCCTCGGTCGACTCGTCGAACTCTGCGACGCCGTGCGCAGGGGCGATACCTCCGGGCACTGTGAGGTCGAAGGTCGGGACGAACTCGCCGCCGTGACGACGAGTTTCAACGACATGCTGGTCGAGGTTCGGGCGAAGCGCGAGGAGCTGGAACTCCTCGTCGACGAGCGGACCGAGGAACTCGATGCGCGCAACCAGGATCTCCAGGTCGCGGTGAGCCGCGCCGAGGACGCGACGCGAGCCAAGAGCGAGTTCCTCGCGATCATGAGCCACGAGATCCGGACCCCGCTGAACGCGGTCATCGGCGGTGCGGACCTGCTGTCCGAGACCGGACTCGATTCGGAACAGCGCGACCTCGTCGACACCGTGCGCCTGTCGGGAGATCTGCTGCTGTCGCTGATCAACGACATCCTCGACTTCTCGAAGGTCGAAGCCGGCAAGATCACGCTCGAACGCATCCCGTTCGATCTCGATCTGGAGATCGAGACCGTCTGTCGCACGTTCGAGGAGCGAGTCGCCCAACGAGATCTGTGGTTGCGCGTGCAGCTCGACGGCGAGGTCGACCTGGTCGTCGGGGATCCGGTGCGTCTGCGCCAGGTGCTGCTGAACCTGATCTCGAACGCGATCAAGTTCACCGACCAGGGCGGGATCACCGTTCGTATCCGCGTCGAGGCATCGGACGACCCGAACTACGAGTGCCTCCGCTTCGAGGTGGAGGACACCGGCATCGGTATCAGCGAGGAAGGCCAGCGACGCTTGTTCCAGGCGTTCGAGCAGGCGGACGTCTCGACCACCCGTCGCTTCGGCGGCACCGGACTCGGGCTCGCGATCTGCAAGAAGCTCTGCGAACTCATGGGCGGCGAGATCGGCGTCCTGAGCCGACCCGGGGAAGGCAGCACGTTCTGGTTCACGGCGCGGCTCGAGAAGCCCGACGACATGCAGCGTCTCGAGCTGACCCAGCAGTCCGGCTTGCGCGGTCGGAACGTGCTCGTGTTGACGTCGAATTCGAAGCTCGCCGTGACGTTGACGCACTTCCTGATCTCGCGCGGTTGCGAAGTCGCCGTGTTGTCGCCGCCGCGTGTGCCCGAGATGTTCGGTGTGATGGAGCCAGGATTCTGGGACGTCGTCGTAGCCGACCCCGAAGCCGTACGGGCGGGCGGTGACCTGTGGACCCGCGATCCGATCCGCCTGCTCGTCACCGGGTGGGACGACGACGAGCTGCCGTACGCCGAGCACATCGGCCTGCCGCTCCGCAAGGCCGCCCTGCTGCGCGCGATGCAGGAGTTGTGCGGCAGACCGTTGCGCCGCACGGCGCGAACGGACGACGGGTGCAAGAAGCGCGTGCTCGTCGCCGAGGACAACCCCGTCAACCGCAAGGTCATCTCCGCGATGCTGCAGAAGTTCGGCTGCGAGGTCACGCTGGCGAACGACGGGCGAGAAGCCGTGGATCGCTACCAGGAGTCCGAGTTCGACCTGATCCTGATGGACTTCCAGATGCCGGTGCTCGACGGGCTCGCGGCGACCCAGGAGATCCGGCGACTCGAGACTTCGAACGGTCGGCACGTTCCGGTCGTTGCCCTGACCGCGAACGCCGCGTCCGAGGTCCGGTCCGAGTGCATCGACGCGGGGATGGACGACTTCCTCGCCAAGCCGATCCGCAAGGAGTTGCTCGGTGACGCGATCGCGAAGTGGTGTGCGCCGGCGGCCGCCGGCTCAGAGTCCGAGCAGTAGCTGGTAGGCCCGGGCGACGGGCTTGCGGAACAGGACGTATCCGAGCGGTCGCCAGCCGACCGACACGTAGCCGGTGCCGGTCATTCCAGGCCGCAGGTGCTCGGCGTCCGCGTGCGGTGCTCGCACGACGAAACCGTTGCCGTGTTCTGGATCGACGGTGGCGATCGGATCCACCCGACGAATCGGGGCGTCGATCGTGTCGGCGGGGTCCGCCGACATGACGACGTGCATTCGCTCGGCGTCGACGACGAACTCCAGGTCGCGCTCGGGCACGCGCAGCGCGAACTCCATGTCGTCGGTCGGTGCGATCCGGCACAGGATCTCGCCGGCAGCGAATCGTCGGCCGAGCACTCCGTCCAACCCGGTGTCGGCGACCAGGCCGCGTACCGGGGCGACGAGATCGAGTCGGGAGCGCAACGATCGCAGGTGCTCGAGCTCCGCGATCGCGCGTTCCGCATGGAGTTCCGCGAGGCGGAAGTCCGCGACCTTCGCGGCGTCGTCGGCGGCGAGGTTGCGCAGGATCTCGAGCTCGGCCTCCAACTGTTCGAGCTGGCGCTGCTTCCCGTCGATCTCGAACTCGAGGTCGCGATCGTCGAGCCGCGCGATCGTCTGCCCGCGATCGACCCACTCGCCCGAGCTGGCGCGGACCCCGGCGACGGTGCCGCCGAGTTCGACCCAGACGTTGTGTTCTCGTCGGGACGTGAGTTCGACCGGCCCGCCGACGCGGAACGGCACGGGTAGCGCGAGTAGTGCGGCGATCGCCGCGATCCAGATCAGCGCGCGACGACGTCGCCCGGGAGGCCGGGTGGCCGTCGTCGTCGAACCGGTGTCGAGGTGCGCCCGCAGCGCGGCGCCGAGGATCGGCAACACGCGGGCGAGCGGTTCGAGGTCCTTGGCACTCGGCGGAGGTGTCTCGCCGTAGAGCAAGACCATCGCACCGAGGCGTTGGTGCCGATGCGCGATCGGCAGCGCGACCAGACAACGCAACCCGGCTCGGTCGAGCTCGGTGCGCAGCGTCCTCGCATCGGTCTCGGCGAGTCCCGCCGTCGTGCCTTCCGTCGAGACGACGAGGATCCGATCGCGGTCGGCGACGACGGGGGCGATGTGCTCGGCCACGGCGGTCAAGCGTCCGTCGTCGTGTCCGGAGCCCTGGTGGCCGATCGCCGAGAGACGGACTCCCTGGCCACTTCGGAGCACGAGCGCGCAGTGGTCGAACGGAGCCAGCAACCGGCAGTCCTGCACGAGGATCCGCTGCAGTTCGTGCAGCGTGTCGGCGGCGTGCGCGTTGCGCGCGACCGCCAGCGAGACGGTCGTCGGGTCTGGTGGGGCGGCGGTCGTCACAGCAAGGTCTCCCGGCGCAGGGCCTCGGTGAGCCGGCGCCATGTCTGGACGAGCAGCGGGGCGCTGTCGAGTTCGACGCGGACCACGCCGGTCGCGCCGAGCGGGAGGTCGTCGCGATCGAGTTCGACGTCGACCTCGTAGAGCGGACTGCGGGGCCGCGTTCGTCCGTTCGCGCTGGCACGGATCGGGATCGGGCCGCCTAGGTTGGCCGCCAACGGGTTGGTCGAGAAGTCCGCCACCGCATCCCGCCCGACGCGGCGGATCTTGCCGGTGATGGCGCGAGCACCCGTCACGAGTTCGAGTTCGACCCGCATGCCGGGTCGCATGCCGTCGAGTTC
>JAGQQZ010000154.1 GCA_020425915.1 Planctomycetota bacterium
CCGCGATGCGGGCGGGCCCGCGTCGAGGACCCGGCGCCGGACGGCGTGGGCCGGGCGCGGCCGGTGGCCGTGGTCGTGGCGAGCGCGGCATGCGCAAGTCGCGGACCGGTCAGTCGGGCAACCTCTCGACGACCGTCGATCCGAACAAGGTCGTCGAGATCGAACCGCCGATCACGGTCAAGGGCCTGTCGGAGGCGCTCGGCGTCAAGGTCACCGACCTGATCGCCGCGCTGACGTTCAAGCTCGGTGTCGCCGGCAAGAACATCAACTCGTTCCTCTCCGAGGAAGAGGTCGAACTCGTCGCCCTCGAGGTCGAGCGCAAGATCAAGATCGTCGAGCGCAAGGAAGCCGAGGAGGAACTCCTCCAGGACCTCCACGAAGCCGCGAAGGAAGTCGAGTCCGAGACGCGAGCCCCCGTGCTCACGTTCATGGGCCACGTCGACCACGGCAAGACGACGTTGCTCGACGCGCTGCGCGAGAGCGACGTCGTCAAGGGTGAAGCCGGCGGCATCACCCAGCACATCGGCGCCTACCGCATCACGCGCGACGACGGCGCGTTCGTCGTCCTCGACACGCCGGGCCACGAAGCGTTCACCTCGATGCGTGCTCGCGGCGCGAGCATCACCGACATCGTCGTGCTCGTCGTCGCGGCCGACGACGGCGTGATGCCGCAGACCGAGGAGGCGATCGCGCACGCGAAGGACGCGAAGGTCCCGATCATCGTCGCGATCAACAAGTGCGACCGCCCGAACGCCAACCCGATGCAGGTCATGCAGCAGCTCGCCGTCAAGGGACTGCAGTCCGAGGCCTGGGGCGGTGACGTCCAGTGCGTCGAGGTGTCGGCGCTGACCGGTCAGGGTCTCGACGATCTCGTCGAGCAGATCTTGCTGCAGGCCGAGATCCTCGAACTGCACGCCAAGCCCGACGCCGCTGGCGAGGGCGTGGTCATCGAATCGAAGCAGTCGCCGGAACAAGGTGCGGTCGTCAACGTGCTCGTCACCAACGGCACGCTCCGACTCCGCGACCAGGTGCTGTGCGGCGAGAGCCTGTCCCGCATCCGCGGCATCATCGACGACCACGGCAACCAGATCCAAGAAGCCCCGCCGTCGACGCCGGTCTCGCTGCTCGGAATGACGAGCCTGCCGTCGCCCGGCGACAAGCTGTTCGTCATCACCGACAAGAAGAAGGCCAAGGAAGTCGTCGAGGATCGTCAGCGCACCGCGCGCAACATGTCCCTCGCCGAGCGTTCGGCCCAGACCAAGGTCACCCTCGCCAACCTCAGCGAGACGCTCGAGGCTCAGAAGCAGGAAGAGCTCAAGGTCATCCTCAAGGCCGACGTGATGGGCTCGCTCGAGCCGATCAAGAACAGCCTGGACCGGATCGCGACCGACGAGGTCCGCGTCAACATCATCCACTCGGCGCTCGGTGGTATCACCGAGACCGACGTCGCACTCGCGGAAGCGGGCGGCGCGATGGTCATCGGCTTCAACACGGTCGCGGACCAGACCGCGCGCCAGGCGGCCGATCAGGCGGGCGTCGAGATCCGCTACTACAGCGTCATCTACGAACTGCTCGACGAAGTCCGTCTCGCGATGGAGGGCAAGCTCGCGCCGGAGGAGATCGAGGAGATCACCGGGCACGCGGAGATCAAGGCGGTCTTCCGTTCGAGCAAGTTCGGCAACATCGCCGGTCTGATGATCGACGACGGCAACGTCACGCGGAACAGCCACGTGCGACTGTCGCGGGACGGCAAGGTCGTCCACCGCGGCACGGTCTCGAGCCTGCGCCGCGAGAAGGACGACGTCCGCGAGGTCAAGAGCGGCTACGAGTGCGGCCTGACGATCAAGGATTTCAACGACATCAAGGTCGGGGACCAGCTCGAGTTCTTCGACATCAAGTACGTCAAGCGCACGCTGTCCTGACCGAGCGGTCAGGACAGTCGCGTCGCTGCGCCGAGGAGCACGGATGCACATCGGTATCCTGCAGTTCACGTTCCAGATTCCGCACGCAGCATCGCTCAAGGACAAGCGGAGCGTGGTGCGCAGCATGAAGGACCGCCTGCGTCAGCGGTTCAACATCTCGATCGCCGAGGTCGACGATCACGACCAGATGACCGTCGGCACGCTCGGCGCGGCGATGGTCGGAACCGACGTCCGCTACATCAACGGCGCCCTCGACAAGATCGTCGATGCACTCGAGGAATGGCGCGACGCCGTCCTCGACGACCACCAGATCGAGATCCTGAATCCCAACCCGTGAACGAACGCCGCATCGCCCGTCTGCAGGAGCTGATCAAGGCGCGCGCCGCCGAGGTCATCGATCGCGAACTCTCGGACCCGCGCGCGAGCGGGCTGATCACGGTCACTCGCGTCGAGCTCGACCGCGAGATGATGAGCTGCAAGATCTCCTGGAGTGTCTACGGCAACGAGACGCAACGACGGCTGAGCTCACAGGCACTCGAGGCCGCCCGCGGTTTCGTGCAGCGCGAGATCGGCAAGGTCCTCCACACGCGGACGGTGCCGCGCGTCTCGTTCGTGTTCGACGAGTCGATCGAGGAGTCGATCCGCCTGGACCAGATCTTCCGCGAACTCCGCGAGCAGCGCGGCGAATCCGAACCGTCCGACGACTCCGAGGAGCCGCCGGACGCAGGTGCGTGATCGCAGCCGGAGCTTTTCCGGGTGCGGCCCGTCGAGTGCAGCATTCGATCGCCCCACGTCCTCGGAGAACCCTCATCATGCCCACGCTCCCGAACGCACTCGCCGCTCTGGCGCTCGTGACGGGCGCCGTCGCCCAGTCGGCCGAGAGTCGACCGACGTCGCAACCCGACGCCCCGGCAGCCCCCACCGCGCAGGAAGCGCTCCAGACCCTCGAGAAGGCCTGTGGCAAGATGTCGCACCTGCAAGGCCTCCACTTCTCGTCGTCGCAAGAGGAGGAGAACGCGCTGACCCGTCAACTCGGCGGCATGCTCGGTGGCGGCGGCGCTGACTCGACGGACGTCATCGGTCGTTGGACGCCGACCACGGTCGAACTCGAGATCGGTGACGCCGACGACGTCGTCGTGCACGGTACGCGCATGATCGCGCGTGACGACCACCACGATTGGTCGCTGCGACGCGATTGCCTCGCCGACGGAGGCGACATGCCGTTCATGTTCGACCCGGGCTTGTTCTTCGAGACGCTCGGCGACGCCATCGGCGGCAACCTCGAGTTCACGCGCGCCGAGTTCGTGACCCGCGGTGAGCGGCGCTACCTGCAGGTCAGCGTCACCGTGCAGGACGACCTCGCGCGCGAATTCGCGTTCTCGGGTGCGTTGCCGCGCGCCAGCCAGTCGGGCGGCATCGTCATGCTCGGCGGGGTTCGCGGGCTCGACATGCCGAAGCCGTCGGTCACGACCGACCTCGCGATCCAGATCGATCCCGAGTCGCACCTGATCGACCGGATCCGCGTGAAGACCTACGAGGACAGCCCCTTCGGCGGCAACGTCGTGTTCCAGGTGCAGGGCGCCGACCAGGACGACGAGGAAGAACCCGAGGAGGTCCGCACCGTCGACGAGAACGGCCAGCGTATCTTCGAACAGGGACTGCCGATTCGTGCCGTCGAGGACAGCCAGTCGGTGCTGACGTTCTCGGTCCGCTTCAAGGACCACGACAAGCCGATGCTCCCCGACCTCGACGACCGGGCACGCGGTCTGCTGCGGATACGGTGAGCGCCACCGACTGGATCGAGAACGGTCCGCCGGACGCGGCGCGCGTGTTCGCCTTCGCGCACGGATCCGGTGCGCCGATGGATTCCGCGTTCATGATGACGATCGCCGAGGCGATCGCCGACCACGGCATCCGCGTCGTCCGCTTCGAGTTCCCCTACATGGCCGCTCGCCGCGTGGACGGCAAGCGTCGGCCACCGAACCGGACGAACGACCTGATCGCCGCATGGTCGCACGTGGTCGAGACGCTCGGTGACCCCGCCCGCCTCGTGATCGGCGGCAAGTCGCTCGGCGGCCGCATCGCGAGCATGATCGCCGACGAGCACCGCGTCGCGGGACTCGTCTGCTTCGGCTATCCGTTCCACCCGCCGGGAAAGCCCGACAAGCCGCGCACCGAACACCTGCGCGAGCTGGCCACGCCGACGCTGATCCTGCAGGGCGAACGTGACCCGTTCGGCACGCGGGACGAAGTGCCTGACTACGAACTCGCGAAGAGCATTCGAGTGGAGTGGCTGCCAGACGGCGACCACGGGTGGAAGCCACGGGTGCGCTCGGGCCACACCGAAGCGGAGAACTTGGCGCGTGCTGCGGCGGTGGCTGCGGAGTTCGTACGTTCCGTCTGAGCCGTATCCCGCGCGGTGGCTCGCGAACGCTCGGGATCGAAGGCAAGACGCGGGGACTCCCCCCGTTTGCCCCGTCACCTTCGCGCCGGCCGATCGCCTACGGCGACCGGCGCGAAGGTGACGGAGCAAACGGGGGGAGTGCGCATCCTCATCTGCGCGGCGCGCGCGCGCCGGATCGCGGGTGGCGGGCGCACGCCGGAATCCGGAGACCGAAGTCGGCAGGCGCTTTCCAAGATCACGAATGCCGATGGATGCACCCGATGTATCGGGATCTCCGATGTTGGCGGGCGCGCGCCAGATCACGCGGCGGGCGCCCACCGGAATC
>JAGQQZ010000155.1 GCA_020425915.1 Planctomycetota bacterium
GCGCCGCTCGACCGACTCGTCGACGCTGGCGCGAGCGACGTGGGTACCATCGTGCTGGCGGGTTCCCGGCTGGCCCAGCGCAAGCAGTGGATCGCGTTCTCGTCGGGCTATCGCGGCACCGCGACGATCAACGCCGGTGCCGAGCGGGCGCTGCGCGCGAACCACAGCAGCTTGCTCCCGGTCGGTATCACGCGCGTGGACGGTGTGTTCCAGCGCGGCGACACGATCTGCATCCGCAGCGAGGACGGCACCGAGCTCGGGCGCGGCGTCGCCGAACTCAACAGCGTCGAAGCCCGGCGCGTCCTCGGCCTGCGCAGCGAGCAGGTCGAAGCCGAACTCGGATTGGGCCGCGAGGTGCGGTTCATCCACCGCAATCACCTCGTCCTGTTCGGAGGACTGCACGATGACTGATGCACTCGCCCTTCAACTCGCCGAGATCCGCGCTGCCGGCCAGGCCGCCGCAGCCCTCGACGGCGGGGTGAGGACCGCTGCGCTGCGTCGCTTCGCCGACCTCGTGGACTCGCGGCGCGCCGATCTGCTCGCGGCGAACCGTCGCGACCTCGACGAGCAGGCCGGCCGGATCGAGGATGCGCTGTACCAGCGCCTGAAGCTCGGCGACGGCAAGATCGATGCGCTCGTGACCGGCGTCCGTCAGCTCGCGGATCGGCCGGACCCGGTCGGCACGTCGCTGGGTCGGACTCTGCTCGACGACGACCTGGTGCTGACGAAGGTCGCGGTTCCGATCGGTGTCATCGGCGTCGTGTTCGAGTCGCGTCCCGACGTGATCCCGCAGATCCTGTCGCTGGTGTTGCGTTCGGGCAACGTCGCCGTGCTCAAGGGTGGGCGGGAAGCGTTGCACTCGAACCGAGCCTTCATGCAACTCGTCGGCGAACTCAACCGGGAGATCGGTGAGCTCCCCGAACGATGGGCGACATTGTTCGAGACCCGCGAGGAGATCCGCGCGATCCTCGACTATCCCGAGTACGTCGACCTCGTGATCCCGCGCGGCTCGAACCAGCTCGTGCGCAGCATCCAGGAGAGCACGCGAATCCCGGTGCTCGGCCATGCCGAGGGCGTCTGCCACGTCTACGTCCACCCGAGCGCCGACATGGCGAAGGCCGTCGACGTCGCGATCGATTCGAAGGTCCAGTATCCGTCCGCGTGCAACGCGCTCGAGACGTTGCTCGTCGATGGCGAGTGCGCGGCCGAGTTCCTGCCCCGATTCGCCGAGGTCGCGGGGCCGGCCGGCATCACGATTCGCGGCTGCGAGCGGACGCGCTCCGTGCTTCCCGATGTCGACCACGCGACCGACGACGACTGGCGCACCGAGTTCGGCGACCTGCGCCTCTCGGTCCGCGTCGTCGACGGACTCGACGCCGCGATCGACCACATCCATCGGTTCGGCTCCGGCCACACCGACTGCGTGGTCGCCGAGGACGAGACGATCTGCGAGTCCTTCCTGCGCCGCGTGGATTCCGCGAGCGTCTTCGCCAACGCCTCGACCCGATTCGCCGACGGGTTCCGTTACGGTCTCGGCGCCGAGGTCGGAATCAGCACCAACAAGACGCACGCGCGCGGCCCGGTCGGTGTCGAGGGGCTGATGATCTACAAGTACCAGCTCCGCGGCGCGGGGCAGGTCGTGCGGAACTACGCCGGGACGGACGCGCGGGCGTTCAGGCACGAGCCGCTGTCCTAACGGCGGCCATCCCGCCGCGCCGGACGGGAATTCGACGGGGGCGCCGTGACCAGTCACGGTCGCGCGACTATCTGGGGTACTCGGTTTCCCTGCTCCCGGAGACTTGCGTCTGTGATCCGCGCCATCCTCGTCTGGTCGTCCTTGCTCGGGACCATCGTTGGACAGGCTTCCTTCCGTCCTGCCGGGCGCGAACACCTTCCGACCGAGGGTGCGGAGCGAATGTTGCCGATCGACGTGGATTCGGATGGTGACGTCGACTTGATTCGTGAAAGGCTCGACGAGGTGTACCTCAACGATGGCGCGGGTCGATTCACGGTCACGCGCAGCGTTTCCGGGATTCCACCCGGGCTTCGGAACGGGGTTGCCGCCGACTTCGATGGCGATGGGTACGCCGACCTCTACTTCTCCGGCCGAATGCTCCGGCAGGCCGCGCCTCGAGCGTTCGTTGACAGGACCGCCGCGAGCTTCCCGATGGGCTTTCCTGTCGGCGTGCGCCAGCTCGCGGTCGACGTCGATGGCGACGGGGCGGTCGACATCGTTGGGTTCGACGGTCCTCATGAATCCCTGGCCCTCTGGTACGCGGGTCCTTCGATCGCGTTCAACGACGGGAACGGCACGTTCGCGACGCCGATCGATCTCGGGACGACCTCGGTCGCCTGCGCGGTTCGAGATTTCGACGGAGATCAGCTGTTGGACGTCTTGTCGTCGGACTGGACCGGGGCTGCTTTGGAACTGCACCTCAGGCGCAATCTGGGCAATCGCACGTTCGGCCCGCCCGAGTTCGTCGGTCCAGGTGCCCTCGAGTTCCACGCGGCCGATGTAGTCTCCGCGCACTCGGTGGGAGCGGTGGATCTCTTGGTCGATTCTCCGGTGCCCGAGAATCGACGGATCCACACCAATCGGGGAGACGGCACGTTCGAGACGATCGCCGCTCCATTCCTCGACGGGTCCATCCCCGGTGGTCGCTTGGCTGCTCTCGATGTCGACGGCGACGGGGCGAGCGAGCTGGTAGTCGGAGGCTTGGCAACGGTGACGAGTCAGCAACTCCTGGCGGGCATCGTGATTCCCGGGGTCTCCACCATGGCTGGTGTCGTCGGACCGGACGTTGCGTCGGTTCCGGTCGACGTCGACGGCGATGGTGACGAAGACCTCTTGTTGGGCTCGACACTGCTGATCAACGCGAGCGATGCGACGATGCGCGTCGCGTCTCCGATCCCTCCTGCTCCGCCGAGAATCGACCAAAGGCGGTTGACTGCGGAGTTGTTCGGCGACGTCGACGGCGATGGGTTCGTGGACGCCGTCACGTCCGCGATACACATCAACCGGCTCGATGGAGCTTGGCAATCGGTCGCTTCGGATTCCGAGCGTTCGTATCTCGCGCTCGCGGACCTCGACGGCGACGGAGTGGTCGATACCCTCTGCAGGGATCACTCCACCGGCTCGTTGTGTGTCCTGCTCGGAGATGGAGGCGGAGGACTCCAGCCCGCGCCGGCAGGGTTCCTGCCGGCTGGCGTCACGGTCTCGCCGTACGCGAAGCTCGCGCCCTTCGATGTGGACGCCGACGGCGATCCAGACATCGTGATCGCCGACGTTCGCTCGGTCGGATGGATGGAGAGTACGTCGAGCGGTTTCGGGCCGTTGGTGGAACTCACCGTGAGGTCGTTCCATTGGCCGCTGCACCGTCCCCAGTTCTCGGACGTGGATGGCGACGGTCTACGAGACATCGTTGCGAGTGGCCTGCTCCTCATGAACCGCGGTGCCGGGTTCGTGGACGAGACGAGCGGCCGGCTGCCCTCGGGGATCACTCATGCCGAGCTTGCTGCCGACTTCGATCGTGACGGCGACCAGGACTTGGTCGGGAGCCTCGGGTCGTTCGGATATCGCGTGGCACTCAATGATGGAGCCGGCCACTTCACGCTGGGTGCAGTTGTCCCGGTCGACCTGGCCCGAGGTTCCGCCGTAGACCTGGACCTCGACGGAGACCTCGATCTCGCGTCGTTCACGACTTTCGGACTGAACGACGGAACGGGGAACTTTGTGCAGGTCGATGGAATCGCGCCACAGTCCGGAGGGGCCTTTGCGGACCTCGACCGAGACGGCGACGTGGATGCCGTTGTCGACGGTCGAACGATCGAGAACCTGCGACGACAAGTTCGGGCGCCGTTCGTACCGACTCGGGGTCGAATCTACCGCGTGGACATCCATGCTCAGGCCATGGCGAATACCTTGATTCGGGTCGTGGTTCCCGTCATCGGATTCACGTCGGCCGCGCTCGACTTCGGTTCCTCGGGGACGTGGCAACTCTCACCGGCGACCAGCGTTCCCCTGTCCGGAATCGTCATGCACTACGCGGAGAACGTCGTAAGTGCTGCGGTGTCCGTTCCGCTCGGGATGCCGACCGGCCAGCCGTTCCTCGTGCAGGCGATGATCTACGACATCGGCTCGAACACGCTGGAATTCACGAATGCGCTGCGCGAGCGCGTCGATTGATCGGAGGCGTCAGGCGCATCAGAGCCGAGTGCGCACCTGCTTCGCGAACCGCTCGCCGAGCGTGTCGCACTGTTCGGGATACAGATAGGGTTCGATCAGCTCGAGTTCCATCACGTGGAGTCTGTCTCGATGCCGAACCATGTCGACGCGGGCGTACAGCGGCGCCGGCGTGACTGACCGGAGAACGGTTCGGGCGGCGTCGATCTCCGTCCGCGTCGGATCGTGCCGACGTTCGCTCGCACCGAACACGCGCTGAACGCGGTAGTCGCCGGTGCGCGGGATCTTCTGCACGCAGTGTGAGAACTCGCCGCCGAGGAATACGAACGACAGTTCGCCCTCGCTCTCGATCGAATCGAGGTAGGGCTGCAGGAGCGCGCGGCCGGGTGGAAGGTCGCCATCCGGCGGCATCGTTCCGTCTCGCTCGACGCGAACCTGTCGCCAGGCGCCGGCGCCGACGCTCGGCTTCGCCACGATCGATGCTGCGTCGAATCGTTCGAACGCGAGGCGGACCGAGTCGACGTCGACGCGGTCGACGTGGAGCGTGGGCACGGTCGGAACCCCGGCACGGGCCAGGTCCTGCAGATATCCCTTGTCGAGGTTCCATGTGATGAGCTCGAGCGGATTCCACAGCGGTCGAATCGCGGCGATCTGCTGCAGTCGAGCGACGAACTCGCCCGGTCGCTCGGGGTAGTCCCAGGTCGTGCCGACGACGACGGCATCGAACGAGTCGATTCGCCAGTCCGCGGAATCCCAGGCGCACGCGACGAGCTCGATTCCCGCTCTCGCGCACGCGTCGACGAGCGGCGGGAACTGCAACTCGTGTTCGAAGCGATCCGAACGCGGGTTCGGATGGTCGGGAAGCACCGCCGCGGCGGTCAAGTATGCGATGCGTGCCGTCATGCGTGGTGAGTTCGCGTGTCGCGTCTGCGCGGCCCGCGCGACACGTTAGCCGTGGATTCGGATCGGCGCGCAGACAATCCAGCGCGTGGACTCGAGAGCGAGTGGTGTTGCAGCCTTGGGATTGCCGATATGGGCGCGCCGGACCTGTGCTTAGGAGCGGAAGCCAATCACGTGGTCGAAAGTGCCGAGCCGGTGCACTAGGCGTCGCGCGCTCTCTTGTGTTCGCCTGAACACACGAATAACGTGATGCGGTTGGGGGTGCTCTCTCACCTGGAGGAATACGATGCGTCGAGACGTGGCTCGTTTCGCGGTCGCAAGCGCAATGCTCACGATCGCCGGTACTCTCTCGGCCCAGGCTACGTTCGTGCAGGCACCCGACTCGGTGCAGCCGTTGCCATTCGCGGGAGCCACCAACGAACCGGAAGCCGCCGATGTCAATTTGGATGGGTTCCCGGACGTGCTCGTCGATCGATCGGGCCATGGAACCGTCGCGATCGGATATGGAGACGGGGACGGGGGGATCAGTTCGTGGCAGCTCACGAACCACGGATTCGGAGCGTACGATTTCTTCTTCGCGGACTTCGACGCAGACGGCCTGCCGGATCTCGTGGGTGTCAACCACATTACTTCGACCGTGTCATGGTCTCGGAACACGACCACCGTGCCCGGCGTGGCCGCGACGTTCCAGTTCCAGGACTCCTGGTCGTCGCCCACCGCCGTCCTTTCGGGGTGGGGTCCGGCGAACCTCGATGACGACCCTGGCGCCGAGTTCTATGTCGGCCGCCAGAACAGCAACTACC